>NZ_JAUBQU010000080.1:0-29908 GCF_036701435.1 Microcoleus sp. Pol12A5 | reverse complement strand
GACATTGGATGTTACTTTTTGTGAAGACAAGAGTCGCATTCGTAAAGATCATTCTCCTGAAAATTTTGCTCTTTTACGTCGTTTAGCTGTCAGTTTACTGAAACAGGAAAAAGGATTTAAAGGAAGTTTAAAAATGAAGCGGTATCTGGCGGGAATGGATAATAATTATTTAGTTAAAATTTTATACTCGGCCAGCTAACGCTCGAAAACTCAAACGGATTCCCGATCTAAATTGATTCAGCTTTAAGAATTCAGAAGTTCTTAAAGCTCGATTTTAACTGGGTTAATTGCATCATATTTAAGAGTTTTAAGAAAGGTTTTTTCAGAGAATAACTCAGGCACAAATATGATTTTATGTCAACTTAATTTAGATGCGTTTACCCTGCCAATTCGTCCGACTATTTGGATTTTACCTTGTCGATCGCTTTTGAGAATCACAGCTTCGCCGCTTTGCGGTACAATATCAGTGATAGCGGTAATATTTACTTGATGAGTTACCATAATAACCGCGCCTTTAGTGTTGCGGTTGTCGACAATTAATTTGCGGATTGTCGCTGTTTGTTGGGCTTCTTTGCTGCTATCGCTAAAGAACGAGTTCAACGCTGGGAACGGTTCGACTTTGCCTAAATTTATCAGTTTTGCTGTTTCCAAACACCGACACCACTGACTCGATAAAACTCTGGCCACTTTGATGTTGCGGTTGCGAAATTCGGCTCCAATTTGCTTGGCTTGGGTTCTTCCCTGTGCTGATAAATTGCGCTGGGTGGAACAGTCACCCAACTTAAAGTTAGCAGGATCTCCCGTACCTGGGGCGATCGCGTGTCGCATTGCTACCACCAATCCCGTCTCCCCCCGCTGCAACAATTGCCACCCTGCTTGAGTTTGCGCGTTGGTTGCTGCGTCAGAACTTGCAGTTGCAGTAATTAAGCCGATCGACAATACTAAAGCTAGCGACCGGAAAAACCATTTCCAGTTAAGGTAAATCCGTGCAGCCATTGTTCCAGAAGTTAGGAATTAACTTATCATATTATAATACAACAAATATTGCTCTATGGAACTCACCAATTTTATTGCTCTGTCTGTCATTATTGCCCTCGTGCTGGGGATTGGGTTTGGAACAATGACTTGGGCTTACTTCGGCAAGGGCAGCATTTCTGTACTCTTTAAAGAACCAATTTTAACTTACCCAGAATTTCCCGATACCGACAGCGGCAGCAAAGCTTCTGTTTATTTTCAACAAGGAATTGAGGCTTATCAGTCGGGAAAGTACCGCAAAGCTAAAGATAAATTTACCAGCGCTTTAGAACAAGTTTCAACTTTGGCAGAAGCTTACCACAATCGTGCATTGGCTTTTGCAAATTTGCGATCGGATGAGGAGGCCGTTGCAGATTTAATCCTTGCCAGCGAATTATACCAACAGCAGGAAGCTGGATTTGCGATCGACACGATCAAACAAAATCTTGCCACCTTGAAGCGGCGCAAATTAGAACGAGAAAAACAAAAAGCAGTAGCGACCTAAATTATTATGTTAGGCCAGTGGAACTCAACCAAATCCTAGATTTGTGGTCCAAAAAACCCGGTTTCTTGAGTGTGGTTGGGAGAAACCGGGTTTGTTTACAGAATTTTTATTAAAGTAGAAAATCAAAATTTAACCTTCTCCGGGTCAACTAAATTGTTCTGGAATCTTCTATTTGGTCGATTTTAGCAATCATCATTTCTCGGTTAGGTGCCACAACTCGATAATTAGTAATGGGATCGTAAGCTTCCCACTCTTGAGTCACTTCGCTGTCTTGCCACAAAAACCATTCCCGGTAAATTTCGCCGTCATCAATGTCGCCGCACAAGGGAAGCCAATCATCTCCTCCCAAGCTCTCAAAATCTCTTCCTACTAAGTCAATCCAAGCTGCAAGGATACAAGAGTCAATAGCATTATTATTAACAGTGACTGCGTTAGAGTAAAGAGAAGTTTCTGGAAAACAAAGTGTGGATTTCATAAGTTGTACCTGAATGTTATGTTATTAATTTATAAAAAAATCCTCTAGGTCAGTGACAGCAGAATGCCACTATCCTAACCTCCACAGTTCTCACCTCGAAAAACCTTGATACCCAAAGCGCTCAAATACCTCTGCTGTATGAATTGAAACCGCTTTGAGTCCAGTCGCTAGACAGGCGAAATTGAGCCACTTTGCCAAGTGGCATACCAGAAAGCCCGATCGACCAAATATTGCTGGCGAAGGATCTCGCGCATTGAGGAGCGAAGACAGCCGGACTGCCAATTGTATACTTGGTAAGTTGGTGAGTTTCAGTACAGTTTTTGTGATAAAATTAGCGCTAAGCGGACTTTCGTACCGACAGCCTGGTTTAGTCAAAAGCTTTGCAACGAGCTTTCCAATCGTAGTGCGATCGCCAGTTTTGATTTATTGTTAATTTTGCCAAGTCCCGATCGACTGTTAGGGGAAAAAATTATGCAAGCAACCAACCAAGAAAGAATAATCGATCTGATAATCCACTATACTAACGGCAAACAGCAACACTTCCAGTTCATTGCGCCAGAGGGAACAGTAGGAGAGCAAGCAACTTTAGGCACTCGCCTGCACAAAATGTTGACGGCAGACCCGATAATTCTAGAATTGGCCGATAAACTGGTAGTTATCCCAGTTCACAACATACAAAGTATTGAAATATCGCCCATTCCTTCCAAATTGCCAGAGGGTGTCCTTCACCCAATGCGAGAAATCAAGATATAGCTAAGGTGTTTTGCATCTAAATTCAACTGAAAAGGCGGGCTGAATACCTATGTCAGATAGAGTTTGAAGAAACATAAGTGTACCAATTAAAAGAGAAAGAGGTTATTACAAATAAGGAGAAATATCCACAAAAACGTTGCTGGTAGTGAAACCAGTTACGAAAAAAAAGCAACAGTAGACAAGCTCCAAACCCTTATATAATCACTCATTCCCAATCTAAAATCTAAAATCTAAAATCTAAAATCGTATGACGGTATATGTCGCGTGAGTGAGGGGAATAATTGCAGGTTTCGCAGACTTTGACTTACCAGAAAAAATGCTAGAACTCCACTGTCACACTACTTATTCCGACGGCACTCTCACCCCTGCCGAACTCGTAGCCGCCGCCGCGTCTTCGGGGGTTCGCGCCTTGGCTGTCACGGATCACGATACGATGTCGGGTTGGGATGAAGCCTTCGCCGCCGCTGCTTTGCACGATATCGAAATAGTCCCTGGCCTCGAACTCAGCACTGTTCACAACGGCCGCTCTCTGCACATTTTAGGTTTTTATCCCGATGCCAATAAGTTGCGCGTTCCTTTGAACGATCGCCTGGAAGGAAGGTTTCGGCGATCGCAGGAAATGGTCGAAAAATTAGCAGCAATGGGATACGCGATCGAACTGCCAAAAACATCCCCAGGAATGGCACCGGGACGGCCTCACATTGCCAGCGCGCTGGTAAAAGCCGGTCACGCGAAATCATCGCGGGAAGCATTCGATCGCTGGCTGGGAGATGACGGCCCGGCTTATGTGCATTACGAGAAATTCTCGATCGTCGAAGGCATTGATTTACTGAAGAGTTGCGGCGCAGTACCAGTTTGGGCTCACCCTTATTTATTTCGCGGCGGCACTGTTGAGGAAGTCTTAAAAGAATTAGTAGATGCTGGTTTAATGGGAGTTGAAGTATACCATCCCAGCCACAGTTCCAGCCAAATCCAAAAGTTGAAAGATTTGTGTCTTCATTACGGTTTGCTGGCAACAGGTGGCAGCGATTATCACGGCCCAGATCCTGAAAGGAAAGCAGCAGATAGCACCCAATTGAATATGCTGCATTTGCCGTTAGAATTGCTCGAACCGATTAAAGTTGCTGCGGCGAGTTTGAAATAGTTTTTTAGGACCAATTTTGCCGATGTATACAGTTGTCAAAAAAAAATCCTTGACTTTTTGAGTGACGAGTTTGCCGGAAGTAAATCATCAGCAGAAGACCGAGGTCAAGCAGAATATAAATTAATATGAAGTTAAAGGCAATTGCAGGCGAGTTGATTTTACAATGTTACTAAAGCAACTTGCCAAACGGAGCTTATTATGAGTGCAGAAGACAGAGCTAAGGCGATCGGCAAAAATTTAGAAGGCAAAGCTCAGGAAATTTTCGGTAATATCACGGGCAACAGAAAAGACCAGGTTGAAGGCAAAGCCAAACAAGCTGAAGCTGCCGCCCGCCACGCAGCAGAAGATGCTAAAAATGCTGTGAAAAATCTGGCAGATCAAGCCAAAAGGTCGATCGACAAATTGTAGAAACCTGGCTATACCAAATCCTGGCTAATAGAATTCGCTTCATATCAAATCCTTTGGTATCAATAGGGTTTGATATGATTTGTTTTTGGAATGTGCATAAACTGGGTGACTTCTGCGACATCTCTTCAAAAGCGCAACGGAGAAGTCCCTACGATTGTTAATTTTACACCGGATTAATTTCGTAGTAAGGACTTCAGTCCTTATCGCATTGCCTTTACGAAAAATTTTTGCTCAATTCTGCATAAAGCCGCCAAAACCTGCGATATCAGAGTATCAACACGCAAAAACTGGACTATGACGAGACATGATACCCCCGTCGAACCCTTAGCAGGTTTAGTTCCTGTAGGGGCAAGTTTCAACTTGTTGCTTCCACCCACGGGTTGGGAACTCAAACCGATTTCCTTGACTTTGTTACTGTTGGCAGGTTACAGCGCTATTTTCCCTGGGATAATCGAATTATCTCGATGTCATCCGAACGTGCCAGTGAACACCGACGAACAGTTACGCGAACTTCTACAACTTTTGAAAGACTCGCCAGAGGCGAGTAAGGAACAAGAAAGACTCAAAAATAAATTGTGCCAACTCATTCCTCATTTGCCTGGAATTCGCAAGAATCGCGATGCCAATCCTAATATTGATTTTGACGGCGCAGTGAATGAGGCCTATGGGGGTTTTTTCAAAACGCTGCCGAGATTTTTTCGGGAAATTGACCTCGATAATATCGCTGATGATGCGTTGCAAACCAGAGTGGTTAAGCGGTTCAATACAATTGTTAAACGCAAAGTCTATGACCAATACAGCAAGTTAGAGCGGCAGCCTTTTACTTTTAGTTTGGATGCTCCAACTAAGAGCAAAACAGGTGAAGAATTTGATTCTGAAGGAGCGGCTGATGATACTACGGTCATAGGAATTGAGCAACTGATTGAGCAAGAACAAGTTAAAAATAAGGATCGCATCGGCCGCAAACTATGGCAGTGTATTGAAGACGATCCGACGGGAGAACTGCGAAACAGTTATCCCAATGAAAAAATAGATAAGACTCAGCCAAACACTCCCGAAAATCGTCGCCCTCGACCGGATGCCAATTGTCACATACTGGCAGTGCGATTGCTGCTGAAAGACCCTCCTGATAAATTATCGGTAATTGCCAGAGAGTTAAATATTGACTATCAAACTCTCAACTCTCACTGGAAAAGAACAGGTTTTGAACTCGTCAAAGAGATTGGCAATAGAATTGCTAAAGAATGTGGATATCAACCGGAGGAATAATGGTGAATAGCATGGATACTTATTTGTTACAAATTCCTCTGGAGCAAACTGCCCGCAATTTAGCTCTGCAATTTGCTTCAGAGCAAGCTAATCCGCAAAAAGGCAAGCGGGTTTATTTCAATACCCTGGCGGTTTGGGCAGTTAACTATTTTTTGGAATGGATGGAAATGGAAACTGATATTGAGGGCGGTGATAGTTGGAATCCAGCAATGCGGGCGGTTTTGGATGTCGGCGATTTGGTTTTGCCGGGGATTGGCAAGATAGAATGCTGTCCGGTTCAGCTCGGAGAATCGGCGATTTCTCTGCCGGAAGTGCGAGGAAACCGCATTGCATATATCGTCGTTCAGTTTGCCGAACCTTTCGATAAGGTGAAACTTTTGGGCTTTATTCCGGCTGTGGAAATTCATGATGAAATTCAAGAGATTTCTCTAACTAATCTCAAACCCCTTGAGGAATTGTGGGATTATTTGGATCGAATTGAGTTGGCGATTCCGCTGTTGCAAGGTGAAATTGAAGAGTTGCTATCTGATTTGGGAGAAGATGACCCCGTACAAGCACAAGTTCGGGAGAATTTGCAAAACAAATCTATTTCGGAAATTGTGGCAATTTTGAATAAAGTTTTGCACAGTAGTGAGAAATCTGACTGGGGATATGAAGGGGGGAAGGCTTTAGCGGGAAGTGGTTCTAGCAGTGGAGGTTTGGGAAATAGAGATATATCTTTCTCTCGCGATCAATCTTCACCTGTTGAGAAAGCTTCAGATATTGAGGAGGATGTGAAAGCGGAACTGAATCTGATTGCTGAAGATTTATTGGAAAAGTTAGCTGAGATTTGGGGAGATGGTGATGATTTTGCCTTGTCATAAATCGGCAATATCCCAGAAATATGGATAAATTTCCATGACTTGTAGGGCCGGGTTCACCAACCATATTGGATACAAATCGACAATCTCATAAACCCGCCCCATCCCCGCGACAAATATCGAAATACCGTCAAAATATTTCATTGTTGGGATTTTTGCATGGGGTGGGGGCCGGTTTTCGAGATTGTTGGTTTTTGCCGCAGATGGTTGGTGAACCCGCCCCTACAAGATTTTTCGGGAATTTTGCATAATTTCCCCCCAAATTGCCGATAGATATATATACACAGAATACAAGGTAAACTCCAATGGACGAACAACGCCTCGCCGCCTATCTCCAACTGATTCAAGCCCTGCTTGAGTGCCCTAACGGTGCAAATGATATTCTCAACGCGAATCGAGAGTTAGTTGATGCTAATTTTGTGCAAGTCATGGAAGCGGAAGCGGAGAAGATGGCGGCAGAGGGTAACTCCAATGTAAGTTGGTTGCAAAGTCTTGCTGCATATTTGGCAAATTATATCAGCAGTACAGCAACTTCTGATGAGTATTTATCTTTTTTTTTGGAGGTATTACAAGCAACGATGGAAAGTGGTGGAAATCCTCAAGTTGTCTATTCTATTTTAGGACAAAACTTCGACAAATTGGATTTAAATCTTGCTCAAGTATTACAAGCTTGGGCAACATCCAAATTCACAGAAGTTACCTCAGAACAAGCTGCATACATCGCAGCAGTTATTGCTCAATTTGGCAATTTAATTCAGCAGTTTCCCCTGGGGCGGCGGGCATGGAATTTAGAAATTTGTATTGCTTGTTATACCGCAGCCTTAGAAGTCCGTACCCGCAAAGATTATCCCGAAGATTGGGCTATGACTCAAAACAATTTGGCGGCCGCCTATAGTGACAGAATAGAGGGTGTGAGGGCGGCGAATATTGAACTTGCGATCGCCTGTTATACCGCTGCCTTAGAAGTCTATAAGTGCGAGAATTATCCCGAAGATTGGGCAATGACTCAAAACAATTTGGGAAATGCCTATAGTAAGAGAATAGCAGGAGTCAGGGCGGGGAATATTGAACTTGCGATCGCCCGTTATACCGCAGCCTTAAAAGTCCGTACCCGCGAGAATTCTCCCGAATATTGGGCAATGACTCAAAACAATTTGGGGGAAGCCTATCGTAACAGAATAGCAGGAGTCATGGCCGAGAATATTGAAGAGGCAATTTCTTGTTTTCGCTTAGCATTAGAAATTCGCACTCCTACTGCTTTCCCTTTAGACTGCTTGCAATCAGGTAGAAACCTCGGCAATACCGCTTTCACTGCTGGTTTTTGGGACATCGCCCTTGAAGGATTCGAGAAAGCAATTCAAGCGGTGGAAAAAAGCAGAAGTTGGGCAACTTCCGACGATATCCGCCAGCAGATTTTAGCAGAATCGATCGATGTTTACGAAAAAGCAATTCAAGCTTGCGTCAACAGCAACCAACTGGAAAAAGCCATAGAATACTGCGACAGATCCCGTGCTCAGCGGTTAGTTGATTTAATGCACAGCAATGATTTGTATGCTAGCAGCGAAATTCCACCCGCAGTGCAAAAGTATTTGCAGGAATTTGAGGCGAAGCAGCGGGAAATTGACGCAGAAGTTGAACAACTCCGCAAACCTTCTGAAGGCAATAAAGAATTAGCCGATGTGGGGAGTCAGTCACGCAGTCGGGCAGATTTGTCTGCTTACACGGAGAAGATTCAAGACTTGGAAAGGGAAAAACAGCAAATCTGGGAAAAGATTCGCAGTTTAGATCCAGTTTTAGCGGGACAAGTTCAAGTCGATCCGATGCAGTTTGCGGCGATGCAGCAACTCATCGACAATTCACAGACGGCGATTCTCTGTTTTTACACGACGGATGATGACACTCATGTTTTTGTGATTTACAAGGATAAAGCGCCGCAGATTCACACTTGTCAGGGAGAGGGTTGGGGAAATTTTCAGAATTGGATTTTTGAGAGTTGGTTGTCGCCTTATTTGCAGGATCGGAAAATTCGGCAACAGGGGATGGGTGAGTTTTTGTCTCAGTTGTCGCAGCGGTTGAAAGTTGATGAGTTGATTGGTAATTATTTGGAGGGGATTGAGGAATTGATTGTGATTCCGCATTTGTATTTGCATCAGATTCCGCTGGCGGCATTGCCGATAGAACCCCCCCAACCGAGGGCGGGCACGGGAGCACCGCCCCTACGAAGGGTGTTCCTTGGTGACAAATTCCTAATTCGTTACGTGCCCAGTTGCCGAATCTTGGAGTATTGCAATCAACGCCCAACCATCGAATCGCCGAAATACGGGATTGTGGAAAATGCCACGGATGACTTGTACTTCACTCCTTTTGAGTGCGAACAAATTGCTGAAATTGTGACGAAACCTGAGCGGTTAAAAGGAAGTCAAGAAGCTACAGTCGCAGCCTATCGAAACCTAGCCCAAAATGTGAATGTAATCCACTCCAGTCACCACGCTGTCTCGCGTTTGGACAATCCTTTAGAATCGCGATTGTTTTTAGGAGACGGGAGTATCACATTAGGGGAATTGATGACACCTGGTTGGCGGTTGCCGCAGTTATCCGATGTGTTTATGTCCTGCTGCGAAACTAATTTAGGAGGGACGGAAATTACGGATAATCTGCTTAGTTTGGGAACGGGGTTTTTGTGTGCGGGAGCTCGGAGTGTGGTCAGCACTTTGTGGGCGGTGGATGATTTTGCTACTTCGTTGTTTTCGATTTTTTACTATCACTATCGTCGGGAAGGTTTGAGTCGTCCAGAGGCTTTGCGACGGGCACAGGTGAGGTTGCGGACAATTTCGGGTGCGGAGTTGAAACAGCTTTATCAACCGCAAATCGATCCGTTGCTTCAGAGAATTATTGGGGATTTAAAGTCAAAATTGGCTGTGGTTCAAAAGAAAAAACAAAAGTTAAAATTGCGGCAGACATCCTACCACAAGGAGACTGATGAGTTTAATAAGTTGGGGGCGCAGTTGAAGAAAATAACGAAGCGGGAGAATCAGATTCAGAAACAGAAGAAAGGATATGAAAGTTTAAAAGAAAATATTTACACTCTGTCAAATCCTTTTGATGATTTGAGTTATTGGTCGGGATTTATTTGTCAGGGTTTGCATTGACAAGACTTACGCACTCCGGCTGAAAAAACCGGGTTTTTAACCGAATTTTTCGGCTGTAACCAAGTATTTTAGTAAAAAAAACCGGTTTCTGGGTCCCATGCTAAATCCTATGAGTTTAACACTCTTAATAGCGAGGACTTTCGCTATTAAGCAGGGAATTAATTCCCTCTCCGACTTTCGGTAAAACGCGCTATTTTATCCACATTAATCCGAGTTTATCTCCGGTTAAAAATCGGGTTCCGCAGCCAAAAGCTCGATCGACAAATCCATCTGTTCCTTCCCCCGCGCCAAAAAGCTTTCGCACTCCTGCAAACACTCGACAGCCACCGCAAACTGCTCGAAAACCTCCTCTAGAGGCAACTCTCCCGATTCCACCCGATCGATAATCGCTTCAATTCGATCGACCGTTTCCTCATAATTCCAGTCAGACTGGCGCAACTGCGAATCAATCATAACTTTTCTTCCGCATCCAATACTTCTACAATCTTAACTTTCAGCACGCCCCGACTCAACCTCACAGTCAATTCTTCTCCCAATTCCAAACCGTCAGTTTTGCGGACGATCGTACCGTCACTTTGGATTACCGCCGCATAACCCCTTTGCAATACCGCCGCCGGATTCAGTGCGGCTAACTTTTCTTGCAATACCTCCAGTTTACCAGTTGCTTGCCGCAAAGTTCGAGATGTCGCAGGCAAACGTTTTAATCGATTTTGTAACAGTTGCAAATGCTCTTCTTCTGTCTGAAATCTTGCCCGCACAGCGTTTGCTAAATTAACCGTTCGCTGCTTGTGTTCAAAGTAAATATCTGCTAAAATTGGTACAGCTTGAACCGCCGCCGCAGTCGGAGTGTGGGCTCGTTTATCTGCTACTAAATCGGCGAGAGATTCGTCTCTTTCGTGTCCGATGCCGGTGATAATTGGAATCGCACAATTCGCGATCGCCCTGACAACTCTCTCATCATTAAAACAAGCCAAATCTTCCGCAGAACCGCCGCCGCGCGCTAAAACGATCACATCAGCCCTACCATCCATTTCTACACGGGCGATCGCGCGGGCGATCGCAGCAGCAGCCAATTCTCCCTGCACTCCTGTCGGCGACAGCAACACCCGCAAACCCGGATATCTTTGGGCTAGAGTGCGCTGAATGTCTCCCCAAGCAGCGCCAGTATCGGATGTCACCACGGCCACAATTTGCGGGTGTGCGGGAATCGGGCGCTTTCGGGCGGGATCGAAGAAACCCTCAGCATCCAAGCGCGATCGCAATTGCTGCAACCGCAAAGCCTGCAATCCTTCCCCAGCCGGTAGCGATTGCACAACAGTCAACTGGTACTCGCCCCGATTTTTGTAAACCCGGATGCTTCCTAAAACCAGCAACTGTTCTCCTTTTTCCGGGATTTGCACCAATTTTTGCCGCTGAGAATTCCACACCACGCAGCGAATAGCAGCGCTTTTGTCGGTGTCGCACAGAGTGAAAAAGCAGCCGCTAGGGTGGTGCGAAACGTTCGACACCTCGCCTGTCAGCCAAACTGATTGCAGGTTGCGATCGCCCTCCAACAACTCTTGCAGGTAAGATGTTAGTCCGGCAACAGATAAAGCTGTATCGGGAAGAATTGAAGTCATCCAATTTTAGATTTTAGATTTTAGGTTTAGCCTACTATCAATGCTTCGGACAGTGTGCGATTGCCAAGGGTAAAATAAGGTTTCAGGGCGATTGCCAAATCGACTTGCTAACGGAAAATCAAGGGTTTCCCACTAGGATCTCAAAATAGTCCGGACTATTGTAGTATATCTAAGGTAATTTATTTGTAGGCTGAGCGGGCAATCGTAATTTTAACTGCAAACAAACTAATGATATCAGATACAATGAATTCGATGAATGTGCTGCGCCAAGAGGCGGCGGCGATCGGCATTACTGAGGAAGAAGCCAGAAAATATGGCGACCTCCGACATAAAAGAACTTGGTCTTTGGCGATCGAACATCACCTCTCAATGCAAGATTTTGCCGTTGGCGAAGCCCTCGAAGAGGATCGCATAGAACAATCCTTCACAACTTCCGAACCCGATTCCTCCACCGCACTCAACCACTCTCAGACTGAGGAGTCGAAAGACTATGGTATTCAGCTAACTGCGAACCTAGGCGAATCTAGAGTAACCAAGGAGAATCAAACAGTATCTGTTGCTTCGCCACAACAGCAAGCAGTAGCAATCGGGCGATCGCACACACATTCCGACCAGCGCAGCAACCAAAACCGAGGTTTTAAACAAGTAGTTCAAAATCATATTAAAGCATTAACAATTGCATCCGCCTCCCGCACAAATCTGCCCCATTCACAACTGGGCAATTGGGTTTGCCCTGAGTGTGGGTCGGAGGGCGAATTGGATTGTTACCTTTGCGCCGGAGAAGGCAATGTAGGCGATGTTCCAGCTATTGGGTGGACGCTAGCTTATATGGAAATGTTAGGCTGTTCGGCTCGCGAAATTGAACCATTGAGAAAAAATTCGCCTTCAGTAAATATTCTGGAATTGAATTTAAAAGTTTGTGTGGCTATCAAACAAAGTAGCGAAGTTTTAGCCAGGACGGAGAAATGGGTAATTAGCCATTAGTTAGCTGAAAGCTCAACAAAATTAAGTATTGATTCTAGCTTTTTCAAAGCAACTTCCAAATCGTCATTAACAACTTGGAAATCGAATTCCCCCGCCGCTTCAATTTCCTCTTTAGCACGCAGCAACCGACGGGCGATCGCCGTTTCGGAATCTTGACCCCGAGTCCGCAGGCGCCGTTCCAATTCTTCCCAAGAAGGAGGTAAAATAAAAATTCGCAGCGCCTGTGGAAAATTATTCCTAATTTGCCTAGCCCCTTCCAACTCAATTTCGAGAATTACCCATTTTCCCTCACCAATTCCTTGCTTGAGACCAAAATAAGGAGTACCGTAAAAATTACCGGCAAACTGGGCCCATTCGGCCAACTCTCCAGCCTCAACCATTTGTTCAAAGCGGCTGCGGCTGACAAAATAGTAGTGCTGTCCCTCAATTTCTCCCTCACGGGGCTCACGAGTTGTCACGGATACCGAAAGATACAATTCGGGATGGCGATTGAGGAGCGATCGCACTAAGGTGCCTTTCCCCACACCGCTTGGCCCCGTCAGAACAATTAATTTACCAGATTTCATCTTTAGAATAGAAACGTGTAACAATTTAAGTTTCCGCTTACTTTAGACTGTAAGCGCTCAAATTGCAACTGACCAACCTCAATCATCCCGACCTTGAGCGTCTTTGCTGATCGCAAAACGATTAGCAACCGTTTCCGGCTGAATGGCGGAGAGGATGACGTGACTCGAATCTGTAATAATTACCGCTCTCGTGCGGCGCCCGTAAGTTGCGTCAACCAGTTGTCCCCGCTCCCGCGCATCAGTAATAATCCGCTTAATTGGCGCTGACTCTGGACTGACAATGGCAATCACTCGATTAGCAGACACAATGTTACCAAAACCGATATTAATTAATTGAATATCCATGAAAATCTTAATGTATGGGTGAACGATTGACTATTAATCCTTACTTTTTATCATATAATATACAAAGATTTTTTTTGATAATTATCAAATTAATCCTAACTAAGTTTTTTAGTTTATACCTAAAATTTTTATCCTTTTGACGCCGAGTACCCCGTTCTTTATCAAAAATTTAAAAAAGACTCGCTGTTCCCGCTCTATCTTAAAGATTCGGTAAAACCGTCAATTTTTAGTTGCTAATAAAAGCATTAGCTGTATCGAGAAAACAACCCGTAAATGTTGCGAAATATAAATTTAATTGTCGGGATAGGCAAATTTAAATATAATCAGTGATAAATGACAGTAAATATTCGCAAATCGAAGCCTATACTAACAGTATTGAGACTGATGCTGCTTTGATGAGCTTTCCAACCTAAACTAAAAGCAGCGGGCGAGCGCACTGTTTGCCCGATTTTTCACCACAATATTGGGGATTATCTGCCAAACTACAGATGTTTATTGCATGATGTTCTACAATAAAATGGGTTTGTAGTGACAATTTTAGTCCTATTAATACCAATCAAAAAAGTGTGGCTCTAATTATCAATTTTATAACATAAAAACTTACGCAAAAAGTTGTTTTACTCATGAATTATAGCGTGTTCCAGGTTTATGAAGTGTAGGGACACGGCAATGCCGTGTCCCTACGGGGAACGAACAATCTATTGTGTACTTCATAAACCTCGAATCTGCTGGGTAGCGGTAAGACTTCATGCACACCGCATTCTACACATACAGGATATGTATAAATCTTATTCAACAAAAAACCGGGATTAATGCAGATAAATTCACCCGCATTAATCCCGAGTTATTCCACACTTAATTAAGCTGCAACTAAACCGCTGTGTCTCAACAAAGCTTTAGTGCTCGGTTCGCGTCCCCGGAAAGTTTTAAACACTTCCATCGGGTGCAAACTGCCGCCCAATCCTAACACTGTATCTCGGAAGCGCTTACCTGTAGAGGCGATCGCACTTTCATCTTCCAAACCCGCTTCCTCAAACGCCGCAAAAGCATCAGCGCTGAGCACTTCCGCCCATTTGTAACTGTAATACCCCGCCGCATAGCCACCCGCAAAAATGTGTCCGAAAGCGCACAAAAATGCGTCTTCTTCCAGAGGAGGCAAAACAGTCGTAGTTTTAGCGATACGGTTGCGGACATCGGCCACAGTTTCGCTGCCGCCCGATCGATAGCGGTGGTGCAATTCAATGTCAACGCTGCTAAAATGTACTTGCCTGAGCATGGCGGTGCCGCTCATGTAGTGGCGCGCTGCTAGCAGTTTTTGGTAATAGTGTTCCGGCAAAGTTTCCCCGGTTTCGTAATGCTTTGCCATCCCGAACAAAGTAGCGCGATCGTAACACCAATTTTCCATAAATTGGCTGGGCAATTCCACCGCATCCCACTCAACATTATTGATGCCCGAAGCCCCCGGATAGTCTACCGTTGTCAGCATATGCTGCAAACCGTGACCGAATTCGTGAAACAAAGTTTCGACTTCCCCAAAAGTCATTAAACTCGGTTTGCCGTCAACAGGAGGACTTTGGTTGCACACCAAATAAGCCACCGGCAACCGCGTAGTTGTTTTTCCTGCTTCCACAAATTTAGCGCGCACCACGCAATCGTCCATCCAAGCACCGCCGCGCTTTTCCTCGGGGCGGCTGTAGGGGTCTAAATAGAAATTGGCGATCGTATTTCCTGCTTCATCATCTATTTGGAAATAGCGCACATCTTTGTGCCACACAGGAGTTTGACCGTCCGCCGCAGTTACTGTCACGCCGAACAGCCGTTTTACTAATCCAAATAACCCCTCTAATACCTGTGGCAAAGCAAAATAAGGTCGCAATTCTTCGGCACTAAAAGCAAACTTTTCTTCCCGGCGCCGTTCCGACCAAAAACCAATATCCCAGTGCTTCAAATCTCCAGCTTCCGCCGCGCCTTTTTCGGCAGCAAAAGCTTTCAATTCTTCTAAATCTTTGACAGCAGCACTGTAACTAGCTAAGCGCAATTCTTCTAACAAAGCTTCCACTGCTGCAACGTCGGGAGCCATTTTGCTCGCCAAGCTCAATTCGGCATAACTACTAAACCCGAGCAAAGCAGCTTTTTCCTGGCGCAAAGCTAAAATACGATCGGTCAACGGCCAGTTATTCAATTCTCCGCTACTTGCTCTGCCTATAAAAGCTTTGTACAACTTTTCGCGCAAGTCGCGGCGGGTGCTGTGCTGCATGAAAGGGCCGTAACTCGGAAAGTCTAAAGTGATCCGCCAAGGGCCGTTTTCGGCATCTGCATTTTCTTCGCCGGCGCTGCGAGCGGCTTGAGCTGCTAAACTCAACAAACTCGGCGGCAAACCGTCAATTTCGTCTTTGTTTGTGAGGGTGATGCTGAATGCTTTGGTAGCGTCGAGGACGTGATTGGAAAATTGGGTAGTAATTTCGGCTAATTCTAATTGAATGGCATTAAAACGCTCTTTTTCCTCGCCTTCTAAACCGACGCCGGAAAGTTGAGCGTCTCGGAGAGCGGCTTCGACAATCCGCTTTTGAGCTGACTCTAAGCTGTCCCAATTTTCGCTAGCCCGCAGCGCTTTAAAAGCTTCATAAAGCGGTTTGCTTTGACTGAGCTTGCTCCAAAATTTTACTACTTCCGGCTGCACTGTTTCGTGAGCCGATCGCAGTTCCGGGCTATTTTTCACGCCCATCAAATGTCCGACAATGCTCCAGCTCCAATTTAAACGCTCTCCGAGTCGCTGCAATGGTTCTACTAAGCCGCTCCAAGTCGGCTCTACAGACGATTCTAAGTCAGCTAGCGAGGCTTCTAGTTCGGTCAGCAGTTGGGTAACAGCGGGGACTACGTGTTCTGGTTCGATCGCGTCAAAGGTCGGCAATCCTTGACCGATTAGTAACGGGTTATCAGCAATAGTTACGGTTGCAGTCATTTAATTTTCTTGTAACAGGTTGAAAACAGGTGAACTAGACAGATTAGCTTTTCATTTTGTAACACAGTTGTCGAAAAATTTGGGTTCGATCGGGCGTGAGTCCCAGAATGTCAGAGTCGAAAAATCTTCCTTCTGACTGATGACTAATGAGTGTTCACTAATTATTAATGACTGCTCTCTTGTGTGTGCTGCAACTCCTTGACAACCGAGATTAAGCGCTTGAGGTGAGGTTTGACAACTTCTTGCTGCTCGTGTTCCAAACGGTGAATTTGAGCTTGGACAATAGACAAATCCGTACTCGATTGGTGTGCCGGAGCTTGCAGTTGGCTTTGCAAATTGGCCATGACTTTCTGGATTTCCAAAAATCGAGTATTTACTACTTCCCAGTCGTCTCTGGTGATAGAAGTTTCTGCCAAACCTTGCGTCGCACTTTGCAGTTGCTCTATAGCCTGTTCCACAGCTTGGAGATTCGCCGATTGGCCAACCGATAAATCTTGCAGTTGTTCGCTCACCTGCTGGCGGACATCGAGTACAGCAGACGCCACGATTTCTTGCAAAGAAGCTACCGACTCTCCTAAACTCAGCAACTGCCGCTGGATATCGATCGAATCCTCAAAGCCTTCTGCCCTAGGCATTGCAGCCATTTGCTGGCGCAGCGCTGCAATATCTGCTGACAACTGCTTGCGTAATTTAACAATTACCGTCACCGCCGTTTTTTCGACTTTATTGACAGACTTTTGGACTTGAGCCATTTCCGAATTTTGATGCACCCGCACTTGCTGCTCGAACCGATACCGGTTAGCAACATTCAGCGACAAAGCCAAAGTTAGGGGAGCTACCCCGTAAAAAGCTTGACCGGACACAGCCACCGCCACGGAACCCACACCAGAGGCCGCCAGAGAGGCGTACTCTGCCAGCTCCAGCCAGTGCCTTTGAGGAAAACTTGGTCTCAAGTGGTTTGCAACAGAGGGTTTTGGCTTCCGCACGGCTCTTTGGGTCATAGTATTTGCTCGTTGTTGGTAAGGTTGCGAGATTGGGTGGAGCATCGATTTCTATCCTTTTTTCAGTTATATGTTTTAGATTATTTCTTGGCACTCTTCTATTTTTACCTTTGTGAGTAAGTTAAGGATGACTGACATATTATTATGTATTTGGGAGCCTGTGACGATCGCGCCCAATTCCGGCTGTTAAAAGGTTCGCCCCAACGCGCCCTCTATTTTACAGGAGTTAGCGCCACCGGGTTCGGGCGATCGACAATAGCTGTCCAGGCTAACCGAACAATGCCTAAGACTATTTTAGATTTTGAATTTTAGATTAAAACTTAAAAAAAGGCGACCTACTGAGGGCGATCGTCGTTTGGAGCTTGTCGGGAGTTGCCTTTTTGTTCGCCCATTGGTATAATCTACTCTTTCTCAATTCCCCCTCTCAAATTTACTGCAAAAATTGACCAATGAACTCAGAAAAACCCGGAATTGGCGATCGGCTAAAGTCTATTTTCAGTATCGCCATCTTTATCATTCTCGTACTAGGAGTAGGATTTTTAAGCGTGAATTTTATTTCAGCTCTCTATGCAAAATTTTCTTAAAATTAGGACTTAAGCATGAGGTTCATAAACCTAGTTTTTTTACAAAAATACTTCGTCGCAGCCAGCAGAATCGGTAAAGAACCAGGTTTCTTTGGTATTTATGCGTCCAGTATAATTTGGGTTATAACCCTTTGATATATTGTTTCAGTACAGGTGGCAAAGTGTAAAGACTTTCCTGTTTTTCGAGCAAACAGCGCCGCGATAGAGATTGCAATGCGTTTAGCAAATCTGATGATGATATTTGTCCGTTTTGTAGCAATTTTGCGAATTTGACTGGCTGGTTTTCTGTCCCCAACAAGGACATGACTTGTTTTTCTAGTTCGGAAGTGCGATCGTACTGCTGCTGTAAAAAAAATTTCAAATCTTCGGGTAACAATAGGGTATCATCTATTAATAAGTCAGTCACACCTATTCCCAACTATTGAATCAGACTCGCCACGCTTTTTAACCATAAGGGATTGCCTTGGTAGCGGTGAATGAGCGCTTCGCAGTTATCAATTTCTGTTAATCCTTTATCTCGGAGAATTTAGGCGTTGCTGATTCACGGTATGAATCAACTTTTGGCTTGATGTTACAAAACTCACCCTCAAGGGGGCTGATAGCAATTGGGAAATCTGAATTCCTAGCTGTATTCAGCAACGCCAAAATCCCATCTCTTTTTCTCATCACAATCTTATCCATAGCCCCCCTTCCACTGCGACGATTGTACCGAGAGCGATCGCCCATCACGCATCAAGAGCGATCGCCCGTCACACCAAATACCAAACACTGGGATGATTGTACCGAGATAGACGCCCTTCACACCAAGTACCAAGTCGATGTCTGCGGTACAATCAAGGTAAAACTTATGATTAATCTTTCAAAAATTAACACAATCAACTGACTGCTGACTCACTAATGCAAAAACTTGCGAACTTGATATTCGCGACTTTCGGCGATCGCAATTTGCAAATCGCCCATTTTGGCATCCAACTCCTCGATTGTGCTTTGTGGCACCGACTTCCACTTCTCCCTAGTTTCCCAGCGAATCAACATCACCACTTCATTTTCCACCGGATCTACCCAAATTTCTTTGCCTAAAAAACCGTCCAAACTTTTTAGTCCCTCCGTCCAAACTTCCTGATCTCGCTGAATAAACTTCTCCCACTTTTCTTGAGGTACTTTAAATTTGAGCCACTCAATTACCATCTTATTTCCTATTTGTAAATAGCTAATTAATCGTTGCAGATCGCAATTTTAATTATCAACTCCGTTCCCTCTCCCGGACGCGAAACACAGCGCAACTCACCGCCGTGCTTTTCTACTACTAAGTGCTGGGATATTGCTAGACCCAAACCTGTGCTCGTGTCTGGACATTTAGTGGTAAACAAAGGGTCAAAGATGCAGTCGAGGACTTCTTCAGTCATGCCAGGGCCATTGTCACTAATGGCGATCGCAACTTCGTTTTCCCCTACCACAAAAGTCCGAATCCGAATTTCCGGATTGAATACTTCAGCTCTCGCTCGGCCTGCTGACAAAGACTGACTTTGCATTTTACCATACTTTTCGGCATTTCTCCCCCCTTCTTCCAAAGCGTCGATCGCATTTGTCAACAAGTGCATGAACACTTGGTTTAAGTGTCCCGCATAGCAGTGAACTCGCGGCAAATCCCCGTACTCTTTAACTAGAGAAATCCCCGGCCGTCCCCCTTTAGCTTGCAGGCGATTTTGCAAGATCAGCAAAGTGCTGTCCAAACCCTCGTGGATATCAGCAGGCTTCATTTGGGCTTCGTCGGTACGCGAGAACAAGCGGAGCGATCGCACGACATCGCGAATCCTTTCGGAACCGATTTTCATTGAATTTAGCAGTTTTGGCAAGTCTTTTTTGATGAAGTCTAAGTCTAATTCTTCCATCAAGTCTTGAATTTCCGGCACGGGATGGGGATAATATTTTTGGTAAAGGTCGATCGATCGCAGCAGTTCTTGAATGTAGCCAGTGGCGTGGCTGACGTTGCCAGAAATAAAACTAACTGGATTGTTAATTTCGTGCGCTATTCCTGCTACCAACTGCCCCAGAGATGACATCTTTTCTGTTTGAATCAGTTGAGTTTGAGTTTGCTGCAAAATTAACAGCGTCTGCTCTAATTTAGCCGCTTGTTGTCGCAGGCGTTCTTCGGATTCTTGCAAAGCTAAAAGAGACTGTTTACTTTCTGTAATATCCAATCCCACAAATACCGCCGCCGTATTGTTATGGTATTTTTGAGCCACTATTAGATAAGTTTTATTTTCTCCTCGGATGCTCGCTGTTACTTCTTGAGATGTTTTCTTTTTAGGGTTCGCAAAGAAATCGTATACTAAATCGTTAAATTTGGGACTTGTCTCTAAAAAACCTACTTTTTGACCGATAAATATTTCTGCCGGCATTTTGTAAGCGCTAGCTAAATGTCGGTTTACTCCCAAATAGCGCAAATCTGAACTTACCCAAGAAACCAATCCGGGCACCGCGTCCAAAACGGCTTGAAGTTGCTCTTTTGCCTCTACGAGCGCTGATTCTGCTGCCAGGCGAGCGGAAATGTCGCGGGCGATAGCGCAGCGGTATTCGCAGCCACCGTATTCTAAATAATTGACTTTAACTTCGACGGAAAAACTGGCCCCGTTTTTGGTTTTGTAACTGGTTTCAAAAGTAAGGTTGGTTTGCTCCTTGAGTTGAACCCAGTGTTCTCGCCAATCCGATGCTGGCAACTGCGAATCGATGTCGCTAACCCTCATATTTAGCAGTTCCGATTCCGAGTAGCCGAAAAGATGGCAAGCGGCTTTGTTCGCGTAGCAAATTTGACCGTCGGAGGTAGTAAAAAAGATTGTATCAGAAGCATTTTCGAGGGCAATTTGAGTTAGTTGCGGTATTGTTTCTAACTGCTTGCTTTTGACCTCGGACTGAAATTTATTAGAGCAATTAGTTTGAGCGGGAGCCTCAGCGATCTTAGATGCAAACAACATCAAACCGCCGATCGCACCTTCGTTATTTTTCCAAGGCTGAAATACCCATCTTACCGACTCGCTGACAGAGCCGCTTGCGATTTTTCCTGATACAGATGCGATCGATCGCCCTGCCACAAACTCGCTGTATTCCAAAACACCCGCCAAACAAGCCTGGGCATTTTGCTCCCAATATTCCGGAAGATTCGGGAACAGTTCCCAATGAGATCGGCCGATCACCTCCCCGCGGCCCATCCCGGAATCTGTTTCCCAGCGACGGGAAACCGACAGATAGCGCATTTCACAATCTACCATTGCCACGGCGTCGGCGGAGCGCTCAACAAACCGCCGAAATCTGTCTTTACTCTCGGACACGGCTGCCTCTGCGGGTTGTTGGGCGATCGGGACATTCCCGTCAACGTACCTTCCCAGTCCCTGACTTTTTTGCTGAACTGGCTTAGTTTGCACGGTTTGGGATTTCCTCCATAGCTGTCAAGTTTGAAAAACTCTGTTTTACACCAAAAATGCTGTTTTCCCCTGATTTGCTCTCTCGGACAATACCCTTAGAGGGTATCACCCATCATTGATATCATTTTTGATGGGGATATGTCTATAGGCATTGCTATCAACTTAAGGCTAAAGGTAGTGCCAGCCTGCTGTGTGACGATGAGGCACAGATCGCGCCTGCGTCTCCGAAATAGTCGGAGGCGACTGGAGTGAACTCTTGTCTCCCCCGACTATTCCGGGGCCCAAGAGGGCAGCGAGACTAGGCAAAAAATGAGAGAGACAAGGGTTTTAAGCGATTGTTTACAGCAATGATCTGTAGGTCTTCAAGAAATTTTCCCCACACTTTGAGAGTCAGAAAATTTCCTGGTGATTTTTCGGTATTTTAGACAAGTTCCCAAAAGAATGCAACTGTCGGCCCGGGATCCAAACCTTGAGCTTCATCACTCATTCCTAATTCTTTAATTGAAAATCCCACATTGAACATGGTATGAGATCGTGTAGCTAGTGCGATCGCCAGATAGGTTGAGAATGCAAGAGAGCGCTCAAACAAATTTGTGCGTAAATTCACTGGTAAAATCCACTCTTCCTTTCCGCAACATTGCAGGATCCAATCTTTCAGTGGTGTTGCAAGTCATCAAAACTACGAGTTTTTGCTGAAATTGAATGCCGTGTTCGTCGATGACGCTTTGATACAAAGTTCCATCCAGCAAACTCAAAATATGTTCAGTTTTGTTAGTGCGTTGGGCCTCGGCAGTCGATCGATTTTGAGCCAAATTATCAGCCTCATTGATAATAATACAAATCCGCTCTAAATAACTCGGTGGCACAAAATTTTCCACAGCATCGTGGTCTAAGATAAAAATCACATAACCCAGCGGCACTAAAATTTCCTTTGCTACCGCTTGCGTCCAAGCAGTTTTTCCCGTCCCCGGTTCGCCACTAACCAAAACAGCCAACTGATTTTGATCTAAAATTGCCTGCTGAACTGTATCGGTAAAACTTTGAACTTCCGCAGAAAAGGTGCGAATTGGGAACTGGCTGTGAACCTGTCCGACGCGGCTTTTGTACCCTCCCAGAATCACTGCTAAATTATAAGTTGCCTTGCTAACGAGCGGCGCAATATCTTGGCAAATTAGAGTGTAGCAGCGTCTTCCCCTGTCGTAGCTGTCAATTTGCAGCCAGCAGCCGAATCGAGCCCAAGAAGCATAAACAGTACCCAAAACTTCTAAGCGTTCCCAGCTAACAAACCGCTCCGGGGGATAAGAAAAATGTCGCTCCATAAAAAACTGGGTAATTGCATCCGGTTTTCCGAGCAAATCCAGAACTTTGAAAACAGTAATCTCTTGGAGTTTGTTGAGAACGTAGTCGATGGGAATACTAGCGCGGCTGACCAATTGCACCACAGGCGTTTCGGTAACTAAAACGTCTTTGTAGCGGTAATCCGGGTAAACTGGCTGCGGAGTAATGTAATCCCAAAACTCATCAATTTCGTAGCGAGTATTTTCGGAAAATACATTTAAAATATTTGCCCACCAAGTATATTGGTGTCGTCCCATTGCATCGGCAATGTCGCTAGCTGCGCCTAAAGTTTTTTGAGCTAGTTCTAAGGGGTCGGTAGACGCTAAATGTACCAGGTGCTCCCAATCAAATTGACGGTAAAAAGGTCGCCAACCAGAGCCTAGCAGACCTCTATTGGAAGAATTGTTTTGATGAAAATTGTTTTCGCGATCGCCCATGTTTTCCGCACTCATTTGGCAAAAATCCTACTTACTCTTATTTTACATTTTTTGTCGTACACCTTCTACAAAATACGGGAAAATAATCAAATTATTTTGAGATAAGTGGCTGGCACAAAATCTACTAACCAAACTTTGTTTTCCGAGCAGTAAAATGTATGGCCGTCACGTTGCATTGCTGCGGCATCTACAGTAAAGACTGCCGGGATGCCGTGTCTTGCGCCTACTTGGCGCGCCGTCTGGATATTCACGGACAAATGAACGTGATGCCGCGACATTTTCCTAATTCCTTGACTGAGAATTGACTCGACGGCAGCGCTACCTGTTCCGTTATATAAAATATTTGGGGGAACAGCGGGTTCTAACTGTAAGTCAACCTCGATGCTGTGTCCTTGGTTGGCACGAATTAGAGTGCCTGCGGAGTTAAATGAAAAGCGCTGCTTGTCGTTTTGCGCGACTACTTCCTTGAGTTCTGCAAGCTGAACAGGAAAGTTATTTTTTTGGCACGCATCGAGGAGATCGCTAACAGGAACCCAGCCACCTGGAGCCAGTTCGATGCCGATGCGCGAGGGCGCGTGACGCAGGTGTTTGCTGAGATATCTGCTGATTTTTACTAATCGAGAATCGTTCATAATTTTACTTGATTTATTTAGCTTTTAAATCACTTTTTACAAAATGTCAGTAGCGGGTTATATCGTTGATTGGAGGCAGGTTTATTGAATCTGTTTGCAATGCCGTAGGGCGCTTTAGGGAACCCGCATTTACAGGTTTTTGGGGAACGATTTTCGGATATAAAAATGGTATTGCGCGCGAATTATAGCGGTGATATGCGCTCTTAAGCACCTAGAGAAATAGGTTCTGCATCCGTGAATAAAAAAGTGTTACTAGTGCCATTTGTGACGAGATTTATATTTTGATAATTATGAAAAACTTTGCCTTCTGCCGAATGCTTTCTACCTGGGGATAACTCCGCCAAAAATAGCAAAATTTAGATAGCGCCAGTGACATCCTGCGTCTGCAAAACCAGCTTCTGCAAGCCACTTTGTCTGCTCTTCCACAGAGGATGGAATATCTTCTTCTCGATATTTTTTAAACCAGGCTGCATCGTCTTCTCCGTTAGCTTTCATGTACTGCCGCCACAACTGTTCGTATTGCTCAGTCAGCCGGGGAGTAGCACCTGTCACAATATCTCGAATTAGCAAGATCCCCCCTGGATTCAGCGAGTGGAAAAGTTTGTGAAATAGCTGTTGTTTACCTGCGCTGTCGAGGTGGTGGATTGCCAACCCAGAAACTACCAAATCGTAACCGCTACCGAAATCATCTTCTGCAAAGTTTCCTTGCTGCAAGGTCAGCCGTTCTCGGAAAGCGCACAAGTTTGTTTGGCAAATTTTCAGCATATTTTCGGCGATGTCAAAGGCTAGGACATTTGCTTGAGGAAATGCTGACAAAATTATTGCCGACAGTATGCCTGTCCCCGCGCCTAAATCCAGCACTTTTATGTTAGCATTAGTTTCAGAAGTGATTAACTGCAATATTACATCGTGTTGCTCGCCATAGCGCGGAATGAGGCGTGGAATTAAACCGTCATAATCAAAGGCTATTTGTTCAAATTGCTCGCGTACAGCGTCTAAATTCACAGAAAATCTTCCTCAAATTGTTAATAGTTGAGTGCGTCAATAGTGCGTCAATGCAGTTGGGCGGTTCTCTTATCTCACTGTATATTACATTTATAATACAAATAATCTACAGACCTGTCAAGATGTAGAATAAAATAATTTAAAAGAAGTTACGGACGATCGCCAGATAGGGACTTAGCGTACCCCAACCCGCCCCTGATTTGGGAAGTTTCTAGCCCTGCACATATTGTCTTTCTGTGCAGATGAGACAGAATGCCACAGACCCAAAAGCCAGCCGAATACGAGACTTTGTGCCAGCTACCTGGAGTAATTGTGAGACAAAAGTTGACGCTTATGATACCCGTTTCAAACAATAATGCAACTTTAGGTGCGTGCTCCCTACCCTAAATTTGTCAGTAATTTCACATAGTAATATATAAAATATAAAATATAAAAGGGAATTAGCAAGGAGCCGACGATCGGCTAGATATGAAAAAATCAGTCCTCAGATTGACAAACTTTAGCCAACTATAAACAAAAATTGAGTTGACTCCCGAGTGGATGTGGTACCTGCCAATTTTTCCGGAAGATAAAGAGATGCAAAGTATTGCACCCGCAGGCGCGGGAAAGAAAATTGTGATAATGAATCAGGATGCGAGTAGATTAGGTGTCAGCCGTCAGGGGAAGATAGAAACAATGGAAATCCAACAACGGAGTAAGGATAAGCCCGATCGCCAGCAACAAAAAGCGTCCGATCGGCTCGATCAATTTTCTACGACAAAAGAAGTAGATTCGTCGCTACAAGAATGTTTAGATTTTAAAATAGCGATCGACCGATCGGCAATTGCGATGAGGACTGACGCGCGAGGAATTATCAACTACGTCAGCGATCGACTTTGCTGCATCTCCAACTATTCCCGCGCTGAACTAATCGGCAGCCACTTTGGCATCCTCCATTCGGAATATAAATCTTCGAGATCAATCAAAAATTTGCTGTCAACGGTTGCCAAAGGTGAAGTTTGGCAAGGAGACATTCAGAATAAAGCTAAGAATGGAACTGATTATTGGGTGTACGCAGCAGTAGTTCCACTGTTGGAGGGCAAGGGAAAACCCTGTCAGTATTTGGCGATCGGATTCGACATCACCGCTCGCAAAGCCGTTGAAGCCGCCCAAGCCGAAGCCAACCGGGCAAAAGACGAATTTCTGGCGATCGCCTCCCACGAACTGCGATCGCCCCTGAGCGCGATTTTGGGATGGGCGCAGCTAGCCCGATCGCGCAATTTAAACGAAGCCACCACCAGGCGCGCTTTGGAAATCATCGAGCGCAACGCCAAATTACAAAACCGACAAATAGACAATCTCCTCGACCTCTCGCGCTTGCTGCGAGGGAAAGTGTGCCTCAACATCGGCCAAGTTCACCTCCCGTCTATCATAGAATCGGCGATCGACACTCTGCGTCCCGCCGCCGATGCCAAAAACCTCCGCTTAGAAACACATTTCGACCCCGCGGTCACCTACGTTTTGGCAGATGCAGAACGATTGCAGCAAGTAGTCTGGAACCTTCTTGCAAACGCCATAAAATTCACCCCAGAATCGACACCATACCCAGTGCAAGTGTTGATCGAGCCTACTCAGTCAGGGGTCTTGATTCGGGTCAGCGACAGCGGTTGCGGCATCGACCCCAAATTTCTGCCACACATCTTTGACTACTTCCGCCCTGCAGACAGCTTCCAGAATAAGGAACAAAATCGGCTGGGGGTGGGGCTGTCAATTGTGCGGCAGTTGGTGGAACTGCACGGGGGAACTGTTTGGGCTTCGAGTCCCGGCCTCGGTCAGGGGGCAACCTTTGGGGTGCTGCTACCGAGCGCCAACAAAAATGCACCCGACGATCGCACTGCTGCGATCGCCCAAAGGGAAAGCAGACCCGGATCGGTTTCCAGACCCCTAGCGGGAAAACAAGTCCTGGTGGTCGAAAGCAGCGCCGAGATCCGCCAATTTCTCAAAACAGGCCTCGAAGCATTTGGAGCCAAGGTAACAGCGGTGGGTAGCGCCTGCGAAGCGATGGCGGAGTTGCAACAGTCGCGACCCGACGTGTTGGTGAGCGATATGACGGTATCGGGAGCCGACGGCTGCGATTTGATCCGCCGCATCAGAGCAATGGAAATGTCCGAACACAGGCAACTGCTGCCGGCAGTGGCGCTGACGGGAGGCATCGAGGAAGAAGATTCGGCATCGGCGCTGGAGGCAGGGTTTCAGAGGCATTTGTCGAAGCCGGTGGAAGCGAATCAGTTGGTGAGCGCGATCGCCCAATTGGCTGGACTGACTGGATTCGGCTCCGGAGAGTGGGGATCGGGAAATATTCGGGCAACCACACCCCATGTCCTGCTACCGGAACCTAACAGTTTGGACGACAAAAATTATCTGGAACATTTAACAAGTGACAGCAGAGAATTACCGCTGTTGCTAGTAGTAGAAGACAACAATTTTCTGCTGGCTTACCTCCAAACTTTATTAACTCCGTACTATCGAGTCGCCGTGGCGAGGGACGGGGTTGAAGGTTTAGAAAAAGCCAAAAGTTTGCAGCCAAATTTGATTGTTAGCGACCAAATCATGCCCAGACAAAACGGACTGGATTTGCTCAAGGAGATTCGGAACACGCCAGAATTGAAATCTACTCCGGTAATATTTTTGACAGCGCGATCGGGGATGGAAGCTCGAATCGAAAGTTTGGATGCGGGTGCTGACGATTATATTTCAAAGCCTTTTGACGAGAGGGAATTGCTCGCTAGGGTGAGAAATTTGTTGCGATCGCACTCAGCCGAACAGCAGTTGGCGGAGCTCAACCGTCAGTTGCAGCAGCAGAAACAGCAGTTAGAAACAGTGAATCGAGCCTTGCAGTATTTGGCAAATTATGACAGTTTGACTGAGGTAAGAAACCGCCACTCTTTTAATGAATACCTCGATACGGAATGGCGGCGTTTGGCAAGGGAAGAAGCACCGCTGTCTTTGATTATGTGCGACATTGATTATTTCAAACTTTACAACGACACTTACGGTCACCAAGCGGGGGATGAATGTTTGCGGCAAGTGGCGGCAGTGATCCAGCATTCGGTCAAGCGAGCGGCAGATTTAGTAGCGCGTTACGGTGGAGAAGAATTTGTAGTAGTTTTGCCGAATACGGATATTGAAGGTGCCACTTGCGTAGCTGAAATGATCGCACAACAGGTGCGGGGTTTGCACATAGCTCACGCTAAGTCTGCTGTCAGCGAATACGTGACGCTGAGTTTGGGTGTAGCTTGCTGCATTCCGGCGCCGATGTCGCATCCGGGGGCGCTAATTGCGATCGCCGATGAGTCGCTTTATCGGGCGAAAGAAGCAGGGCGCGATCGAGTTTCGGTTGCCGCATTTGAAGGATAATATAATAGTTAAATAAAATTGTATGGTGTGTCAGAGAGCGCTAGTTTCGATTTAAACAGGTTTTTTGGTCGGACGCACCATACAAATGTGCTTGCAAAATTGTGCGAATTAAAATTGCTATAAAATAGTTAAATGAGGTCGTGCCATGACAGCAACATTAGACAAACAAAAAGACCAGCGCCTAATTCATTCCGGGATAGATTGGGAACAATTAAAGCTAATCGAGCAGGGGTTTTCTGATTCCCGCGGTATCCGACTTTTTTATTTCAAAGGTGAGGTAGAAATCTTGGCAGTTTCGCAAGAACATGAATCTTTCAGCAGGACGATCGCAGGTTTGCTGATAGACTACTTTGTTGAAAAAGACATTGAGTTTAACCCGTTGGGTAGCTTTACCCAAGAGAAGGAACAGGAAGTCTCAGTACAAGCTGATGAATCTTTTTTAATTGGCAAGTCAACAGGTATTACCCCCGATGTTGCCATCAAAGTAGTGTTTAGCAGTGGGGAAGAAAGCAAATTGAATCGCTACCAAGCCTTGGGAGTACCCGAAGTTTGGTTTTGGGAGGATGGAGTATTTAGCCTGTATCATTTGCGATCGCACGGATATGAAAAAATTGACCAAAGCGAAGTTCTGCCCGGTTTAGACATAAACCTACTGTCTCGCTGCTTGCTGATAGCTTCTAGGGTTGAAGCCGTTAAGGAGTTTCGGCGCGGGATTACTCCGGTATAGAGAAAAAGTGGAATTTGGTTTGTGGTTCTTGACAGCTGTGTATTACAAATGTAGTATAAGATTGCGGTAGAAAAGCTCGATCGACCGACACCAGAAAACAAAATTTAGAAAAAACCTATGCAACCCATCCGACAAGGCGACGTAATTCTCACTCCCGTACCGAAAATCGAAGGAGAAAAAAAACCTCACCTAACTCTGGCTGAAGGTGAAGTCACCGGACATTCTCACCAGATTATTGAGGGACAAGCTGAACTCTACGAAAAAGACGGCACTCTGTACTTGCGGGTGCTTTCACCGACAGCTTTATTGAGTCACGAAGAACACCATGCGATCGCAATTCCCGAAGGTAATTGGATGGTGCGAATTCAGCGCGAATACGAACCGCAAGGTTGGAGGTATGTCGCAGACTAAGGTTAAAAAATTAACGCCTGAACAAGCTGCGGAAACAATTAAATCGGCTTAAAGTGCGATCGGCAAAAAAGCACCGGAAATCATTTGGCAGTCTGTTAGATTTTTGGATTTCGGTTTTTAATTGAACTCATTCCTACGGCAGAAATTGGATTGTTTTTAAATCCCTTGTGCAGGATTGCGACTGGATTTATCCCTATGAAAAAGTTTGCATTATCTGTGAAAAGCCGATCGCACTTTCCGCAGACAGCAACTACCGCTTGCACGCCGAAGGAACACCAGCGGTACAATTTGCCGACGGTGTTTCGATTTACGCCTATCACGGCGTGATTTTGCCCGAATGGTACGGTAGGCTGCACCCGCACCAGTGGCAGTCTAAGTGGGTATTGAAGGAACAGAATGCAGAAGTTCGGCGCGCGTTAACTCAGGGAATTACTTACGATCGCATTTGTCAAGAATTAGAGGTGACAGAATTAGATAGTTGGCAGGAATACACTTTATTAAGCATCGAGTTTGACGATGATTTTGATGACGAGGGTAATGCAAAGCCAGTTTATTTGTTAAAAATGACTTGTCCAAGTACGGGACACATTCACGCTTTGCGAGTGCCGCCCGATCTAGAATCAGCTCAAGAAGCAATTCGCTGGGTAAATTGGGATATTGACCCAAAGGAGTTTTCCGTGCCAACCTGAGTAATACAAATTTAAAAAAGTGTTGCTACAATCATTAGTCTTATACCAATTGTTAAAAGTCACAGAACCCCGCCCCGGACTTAGGCTAAACCGTTTCCACAGCCGATATCTGTACCTCAGTCAACTGAAAACCGCTATATTCCTCTTCTGTCACTCTAGGCAGAGTATAATAGGACAAAATCTCTCAAACCTGAGCTGGGTCTATGGTTAAGC
>NZ_JAUBQU010000241.1:0-3392 GCF_036701435.1 Microcoleus sp. Pol12A5 | reverse complement strand
TCGATCGTGCTGCATTGAAATCCTTCGGCTTGCAATCGATGGAAGGTGCGAACGAGAAGGGAAGATTTGCCCATTTGCCGCGAATTGAGAATGTAGCAAAACTCCCCTCGTTTTAAGGCTTGATAAAGTTGGATATCTGCTTGTCGTTCGACATAGGTAGGCGCATCAGTTGTGAGACTGCCACCAATTTGGTAAGAGTAATCTTTCATAATTGATAATTAATTGTTTCGGATAGTTTAGCGATCGCCCACCCGATCGCACAAATGTCTGTCCTCCCCCTTCACATCAGCATTTGTTCGCAAATAATTTCCGACCCAATCGCATCCATACTGGAGAAAATCGAGCTGGAAAATTCGCTCTAAATTCCAGACAATTCCTGTAGTATCCTGACTGGCTGAGGCGACTAACTTCCCATCAGGGCTAAATGCCACTCCGAACACCCCATCGCTATGTCCCTTTAAAGTTTCAAGCTCTTGACCATCGTACCTCCAAAGTTTGACAGTGCCGTCAAAACTTGCTGAGGCGAGAGTCTTGCCATCGGGGCTAAATGCCACTCCGAATACCCCATTTTTGTGTCCCTTTAAGGCTCTGATTTCTGTACCATCCAACCGCCAAAGTCTCACCATGCTATCCATACCCGCTGAAGCGAGAGTCTTGCCGTCAGGGCTAAATGCCACTCCAGCTACCTGACGGCGATGGCTTGTTAAAGTGTGTAGAAGCTTGTAGCTGGGCTTTCCAGAGGCGATCGCATTATCCCACTGCCAAAGTTTGACAGTGCCGTCCACACTACCAGAGGCAATGAGCTTTCCATCTGGACTAAAGGCAACTCCATTAATGTGATCGGTATGCCCTTTGAGAGTTGCCAATTGGGTGCCGTCAATCCTCCAGACTTTAACCGTTTTGTCCTCACCCGCCGAAGCGAGTGACTGTCCGTCTGGGTGGAAATCCACCGCGAAAACTCTACCTTGATGTCCAGTAAAAGTCTTGATTAAGGTTCCATCTAGTCGCCACAATCGAACAGTGCTGTCATAACCGCCTGTAGCAATCGAGTCTCCCTTTGGGCTGAAATCTACTCCGAAAACTTTATCAGCTTGTTTGGGGAAAGTGCGAATTAAGCTACCATCAAGCTGCCAAAGTTTAACGGTATTGTCACGACTGGCGGTGGCAATTGTCTTACCATCAGGACTAAATTTTATGGTGTAAATTGATGCTTGATGTCCGTTAAGAGTCTTAAGCAAACTGTCATCAAGCTTCCAGAGTGCGATCGGGCCATCCCAACTGGATGAGGCGAAGATTTGCCCGTCAGGACTCCAAGCCAATCCAGAGACGACATCCTTAGCGACTAGCAGGGTTTTTAGCAGAGTGCCGTCAAGCTGCCACAATTTGACTGTTCTGTCTAGACTTGCCGAGGCAAGCAAAGCACTTTGAGGGTTAAAAGCGATTTTGGTCACGGCATCGCTGTGTCCAGTTAGGGTTTGGACTAAAGTTCCATCCAGGTGCCAAAGTTTGACCGTTTTATCCCAACTCGCCGAGGCGATGAGATTTCCTTGAGGGCTAAAGGCAACATTCTTGACTCTATCTGTATGTCCGGTGAGAGTTCTCAGCAGTTTGCCGTCTGCATTCCAGAGTTTGATAGTTTGATCTTTAGAAGCAGATGCAATAATTTGACTGTCTGGGCTCAAGGCAACGCTGTCAACTTCATCTGTATGTCCGGTGAGAGTTCTCAGCAGTTGACCGTCTGTACTCCAGAGTTTAATTGTTTTATCTTTAGAAGCCGAAGCAATAATCTGATTGTTAGGAGCGATCGCGACTTGTGTAACGTTATCGATATGTCCTTTTAAGGTCTGCCACAAGGTATAACTCGGCTTTCCCATTTGTGATTTTGTACTGTTTTTGCGCCAAAGTTTGACTGTTTTATCCCCAGAACCCGAAGCAATTAGATCCCCTCTGGGGTTAAATACAACTCCCCAAACAGCATTGTTGTGTCCTTGAAGTATTCCTAGTTTTGTACCGTCTTTTTCCCAAAGATCGATCGTTTTATCGGCAGAAGCTGAGGCGATGAGTTCCCCATCAGGGCTGAAAGTTACATCATTAACCACATTGTCATGCCCCGATAAATGATTATAGTCAACTGCTCCATAAACAGCTTGATGGAGAGCTTCTTTAACTGAGCGTTCGAGTTCTGGGTCTACACCACCTAACTTTTGTAGTTGTCGCTTTCCTCTGATTGCCTCTATGAATGCGTCTAATTTTTGATTTGAGGCGAATAGTGCTTCGGAAGATTTGGCGATCGCTTTGATTTCGCTGACAGCAGTTTGCCGATACTGAAAATACACCGCTAGCCCCAATGCACAGGCGATAATTAATGCTATAGTTACTACAAAAAGCAAAAACCTTTGCCGCCTAGAACTTTTTTTCTCTACAGCTAATCTTTTTTGTTCTTCTGTTAGTCTGGCTTCAATTTCTTTAGCCCGTTCTGCTTCCAATCCTACCTGCATTTCTCTTCGGTCTAATTCTTCAGAAGCGCCTAAAAACTGATAATCTAAGTCACTCAAACTTTTACCCTGGGCCCAAGCTTGAGCATTTTTCAATGCCTGTCCGCGCAACAGTCGGGATTTATCGGTCTGCTTGGACGTTATCCAAGCATCAAAGGCTTGAGAGTATGGACGCAAGGAAGCGAGATGTTTTTCTACCCATTTTTTGTTAAATACTTCTTGATAAATCTGGTTTCTTACCTGTAAAAACCCCTGATATTTTACTACCAAACCAGACAGCAATAGTTCTACCTGTTCTCGCGAGTCATCCGTGGGTACTTCCACTCCTTGTAAGATTTTTTGATAGATGCCTAGTAGTCTGCCAGCACGTTGCTCATTTCTCAGGATGCGATCGCGTATCGTCTTTAAATGCTCCGGTTCGTCTTGAGATTCCCAATTCTCGATGATGCGCGATCGCACGACCGATTCCACAAAAAATCCTTCTGTTCCAGGTGGAATCATCAGCACGTCAGTGTGAGATTCTCGCGTCGCTATTACTATCAATTGACACAGCTTTTGGCTCAAAAATGGTTGCCCAGAAGTCCAAGCTAATATTGATTTGATAATTGCCTCGGCATTACTAACTACACTCTCTAACCCTTGAGTTAAAGGAGAGGCTTCTTCCAAGGAAAAACCGGGCAAATCTACTGCTTGTCCGATATTAAAAGGTGTCCGATTTTTATCGGCGATTAAATCGCTGGGTGCAGCTACTCCGAAAATCGCGAAGGTAATTCGGTTGTATTCTGGATTAATGGCTCGTTGGTTGTAACAATAACGAATCAAGGCGAAAAAGTCATCGACGGGAAAATCTAAGCTTAAAATACTATCAATCTCATCGACAAATATAAAAATTCGCTC
>NZ_JAUBQU010000240.1:0-3396 GCF_036701435.1 Microcoleus sp. Pol12A5 | reverse complement strand
GGCACTGTAGCAGAACCGAGCGGCGGTGGTGGCACTGTAGCAGAACCGAGCGGCGGTGGTGGCACTGTAGCAGAACCGAGCGGCGGTGGTGGCACTGTAGCAGAACCGAGCGGCGGTGGTGGCACTGTAGCAGAACCGAGCGGCGGTGGTGGCACTGTAGCAGAACCGAGCGGCGGTGGTGGCACTGTAGCAGAACCAATACTTGGAAGCCCTGGCATTGTTATTAGTCCGGCATCGGGATTAGTAACTACAGAAGCAGGTGGCACAGACCAATTCACCATCAGACTCAACCGCCAACCAACTGCGGATGTAACGATTGGTTTGCGTAGCAGCAATGAGGCAGAGGGAGTAATTTCGACGGAATCAATTACCTTCAATTCTGTTAATTGGAATCAGTGGCAGCCGATTACGATAACGGGTGTGGACGATCGAGTATTTGACTTTGATAAGACTTATCAGATTGTGACTGCCCCTGCTGTCAGTGCCGATAGTAACTACAACGGCCTCAATGCACCGGATGCGACTGTTGTTAACAGGGGTAACACCATACCGCTATCTAACGATCAACCCCAATCTGGTAACAGTTTTTCAGATTTGGATTCTGAGACTGCTGCTAACCCAGGCATCACGGTCTCCCCCACCAACGGATTAATCACCACTAAAACAGGTGGCAAAGCCAAATTTACCCTCACACTTAATAGCCCGCCGACGCGCGAAGTTTTGATCGGTTTGAATGTTTCTCCTCAAAATCCTGCAGAGGGTAGTCTCTCCACTCCAAGAGTTACCTTTACACCTGACAACTGGAATATTCCCCAGGAGGTAACGGTAAAAGGAGAGCGTGGTACTTTCTCTGCTATGGCTAACCGACCTTACACGATCGTTACCGCCCCTGCCATCAGCACTGACAGCAAATACTTAGGTCTAGATGCCTCTGATGTCAGTCTCACCAATATGTTAGTTTCGGACGACTATCCCTACAATCAATATCCTCAGATTGTCGTTGGGCCAACAAACGGGTTGATTACAACAGAAGCAGGCGACACTGCTAATTTCAGTGTTGTGTTGACTCAGCAACCTATTGCTGATGTTGTCATCCCAGTCAGCAGTGACAACACGGCAGAAGGAACTGTTTCTGTATCGACGCTGAAGTTTACTCCTGATAATTGGGATATAGCTCAGACTGTAACAATCAAGGGTATTAACGATAATCAATCTGATGGCGATCGTCCCTACAAAATAATCCTCGGACAGGCTATAAGCAACGAATCTGCTGACAGTGGCAACCCTTTTCCAACTCCCGGGTACTCAGGTTTCGATCCTGAAGATGTCAGTGTGACTAACCTCGAACGCAGTTACACTTTCAACAAAATCAATACGGAAATCTCGAATTATTTCGAGGGCGGAGCGATTAGCGCTTGGGGAGACTACAGCGGTGATGGGAAACTGGATTTTATCGCGTCGGGTCGCCCTGAGCCACTTAGCAGCTTCGTTAGCTCTTTTGACTTCACGGGCACTCGGCTGTACCGGAACACAGGCAGTACCTTTACCGCTGAAAGCGGCGACCCAAGTTTGGAGTTAGCCTCTGCAGCATCTTGGGGAGACTACAACAACGACGGCAAGCTAAATTTTGCCTTACAAACAAAGCAAAAGCCGGATTTTCCAACGACCGACATACCACGCTATCTTAAAATCTACGGCAACACTGGCAGCGAGGAGAATGTATTCAGCTGGACACAGGGAAATCCTGCTAATGGTTCGCAAGCATGGGGAGACTACAACAACGATGGCAAAGTAGATCTCCTGAATGCCACCACACAAAGTGTCACGAATGAAAATGCAGACGGTACGTATAGCACCCTGGAAAACGCAAGCTTAGTGTACCGCAATACTGGCAAGAGCGATATTGTTTTGACGGCAGATATTACTGCCCAACTCCCCGGTGTTCTCAACGGTTCAGCAGCATGGGGAGACTATAACAAGGACGGCAAACTCGATATCGTGCTAACGGGCGATAGCGTTTCAGGCAAAATAGCCAAGGTGTTTCGCAATACTGACAGCGGGTTTAGCGAAGCCGAAGCTTTCGCTTTGCCCGGTGTGTCTAATGGTTCGGCTGCTTGGGGAGACTATGACAATGATGGCGATTTGGATATCTTGCTCGCGGGTAATTCAGATTCTGGCAACATCACTAAAGTTTACCGGAACACAGGCAATGGCTTTAGCGAAGACATGACTGCAGCCTTGCCCGGTGGTAGTTTTGCAGCTTGGGGAGACTACGACAACGACGGCAAATTCGATATCTTGCTCAACAGCGAATTAGAGAACAAGTTCTACAGCAAAGTTTACCGCAACACTGGCAGCGGCTTTAGCGAAGATATCAGCGCTGGACTGACTGGTGCCAGTTTTGGATCTTGGGGAGACTACGACAGTGACGGCAAATTGGATATTTTGTTGGGAAATCAAGTGTACCGCAGTAATACTGCGATCGCGAACACTCCTCCCACTGCACCCACAGGGCTTTCGGCTGAGCCTTCTGGCCGAAAAGTTACCTTCAACTGGAACAAAGCAACTGACGATCAAACTCCTGCAGATGGCTTAAGCTACAACCTGCGAGTTGGCACTACTCCCGGTGGCAAGGATATTCTCGCCCCCATGTCTCTCAATGACGGAACTCGGCAAGTAGTAGGACTGGGTAATGCCAACCAAAACACTCAGTGGCAACTCAAAGATTTGTCTCCAGGGACATATTATTGGAGCGTACAGGCGATCGATAATGCTTGGGCAGGTTCGCCGTTTGCCACAGAAGGCAGTTTTACAGTCGGCAACCGTCCTCCCGAACAGCAGATTAACTTAGGCGGTCGGTACACTGCTCTCAATGTCGAAGTTCCTAACGTCTACACAGACCCGGATGGCGACCTACTCACCTACACACTAACCCTGGATGATAAAGACGGCAGCTCATTAGAGAGCAATCCGAACAGCAGTTGGCTTGGACTGTCGTTTAACTCTGCCACAAACAGCATCCAGTTCACCGGAACTCCCCCAAGCAACTGGCAAGACTTCTACGCCAAGTTAACAGCAACAGACCCTTATGGTGCGAGTGCTAGCCAGACAATCCACGTAGTGGACAGGGGAAATGGCAAGCTCATAGACGGTTATATCTCCGGTGCAACCCTCTTCCTAGACGCCAACAAAAACGGCGTCCTCGACACCAACGAACCATCCACCACCACTAACAGCAACGGTGAGTTTAATCTCAACATCCCCTTCGAGACATTCGACACCAACAAAAACGGAGAAATCGACCCATCAGAAGGCAATTTAGTAGCCATAGGAGGCATTGACACCGCCACCGGCTTACCCCTAGAAACACCAGTCACCGCACCACCAGATTCTAGT
>NZ_JAUBQU010000239.1:0-3434 GCF_036701435.1 Microcoleus sp. Pol12A5 | reverse complement strand
AGGAAGCATTTTAACTATTATGGGGGTTGTTGAGAACCGTCGCCCATTTTTTTTGACCACAAAACGTCTCAAACCGCGATACGTAAGGCTTTTGACGGGGTTGTCACCCCGTCAGGAAGATTACACCTTACGCTCCTTCTTAGTTGGGTAAATCGGGATGTACGTCAGCAATAAAGTGCAGTGAAACCTTCATCCAACTATTGTTGATTAGCTTAAGGTGCGAGCATAGAAAAACCCATGCTGGTGTTCTGCCTCACCACGATGCCTAAGTGGGCGATCGCCCACTTAGGCGCGTGCAAACCCTACGGTTAGGCTATGTGCGATCGCACCCACCCTAAAAATCTACACTCTCTTCACCAATACTTCCGAGTTCCCCACTACCCAGAAACTCTTCCTCCTCTACTTCCTCACTGCCAGACTCGAAACTTTCCACCACAAACGGTAAACCAGCCGCCATCAAACCCCGTTGAATCAGTTCCGACGTTTCGTCAAACAAAACAAATAGCGGATGAACAGCCTCAGCTTCATCGCTGTAAATATGTCTGTAGCGGTGTGGCATCACCCATTCGTAACCTTTGTCCAGCCAAACCTGAGACTGCCGCCAGCGGCCGAGCAACTCAGAAAACTCTTCGCCCGGACGATGAATGAAAATCAAAATTTCCACGCCAATTTTAACTTTCCATTCAGGATCGCACATCAAAATCGCCAAATCGCAGGGCAAACAAACTGCCTGTCCGGGCGATATGCTAGTGCCGCTGCTTCCCGCATACGAAACCCCGTCTCGCAAGCGGGCAATTGGCAAAGGAATTGTGATTAAACTCTCATGGGCGCGGCGGATACTCGGAATCATTTCCATGTAAACCCGATATTTTTTCAGCAGGGTAATCGCGGCAGAAGATTCGCTGTACTCTGCTAGTAAAGTCTCGTAATGTGATTGTTTAACAGACATTTTCAAACCAAAGAATAAGTAATTATTAATTGCTGCTAATTGCTAATCGATCGCTTCTCGTTACCAATAAGACCTCATTTGTGACAACTTAAGCTCAAGTTCCCCGAAGGGGGGAACTTAAGCTTGCCTCCAGGCCTTGGTGTGTAACGCGAACAGCGATTGAAGCATTGAAGGCTATGGGCTACCAATGTCTGGAGAATGCTTACAGGTTTTTTATTTACAAGGTTTGAGCCATTTGGCGTCTCAAGATTAAGCCCGAGACGATGCCTATTTGTCATTTTATGCCGATGGCCGGAACTTCATCTGAGCCAAAAAGGTAATCTGGTCTGTAAGGTGTGACTCTGGGAGTAACAGGGGAAAACGACGTACTATAAATCCAGATCGTATTCGCCATCGGAATGTACCAGGTCGCCTGAAATTAAGCGATCGCAGCTAGATAGCAAGAATTGCTCTCTCCCCTAGTCTATAACCAACTAGGCTATGCCCAGTTGGGATTAAGGTCCCCGATACTCGGTTTACCTTTGATGATGGCCGCAGTGTTAACCTTGCATAACCTAGGGGTGGAAATTTTGTTGCAATCCTTGATGGACTAGGCGGCCAAGCCAGAAGCTCACCAGCCTAGGTGAAATATTGCCCACCTACCCAGAATTCACCGGGTGTGTGTTCGAGATTGAGGCAAACATGGACCCGAAACGCCGCGATTCCATCGCCTTTGTGCGGGTGTGTTCTGGTAAGTTTGAAAAAGAGATGCTGGTGAAACACGCTCGCTGGCACGGGTAAAAGCATCCGCGACAATGCCTTTGAAGGTCAGATTCTGGTCTCTTTAAAAATCGAGTGTGTCTTCATACCTGAACCTCTCAATTTCCCAAGCTCAAGATCGCGATGCGGCTATTTTATGAATCATAAAAGTAATCGTAAGTCAACATTAAACCTAAATCTTTACAAAAAATGGCTAATTTTAAAGACTTGCTAAAACAATGAGGGGTTGTACCCCCCATAAGTTAGAGTCAGATATTATAGCCCACATTCCGCACCCTCAACTGTCACAATCGGAAATTACGGAGATCAAAAAGCAAAGCTTGCATAAAAAGAGACATTTTTCCTCAAAAAAGAGATTCAAGCAGCGATGAATGATCAAAAACGGCATCAAAACCTATTCTCAACAAGCAGCAATAAGCAAGAGAGGCATTTAGCTTGGCATTAGATAAATAAATCAAGATATTAAATACATAATTGATAAATTAGCTTAATAAATAGAAGTGAGCCAAGGAGATTTTTGCCATCTTAACAGAGCGCTATTAATCAAAGCGAATAGCGCCTTAGTTGATGTAATATAATAACAGTAATATAGCAATAATTAAGTAAGAAATTTATAGTAATAAAGACAATCTTCTGGTAATAAATTTAGGATAAACTCTCGCTGTTGACTCCAATTATAAACCCGCGTTTCTCGCTCTAGTCGAACTAAATGAATAGACTGGAAGCATTGAAATATCCACCTTAATGTCGGGCGGTCAGTTGGTTTACCTAACTGATTTTTAATCTTTGATTGAGACGCTTTTAAAGCCGCTCGTATTTGCCGTTGAGCTAGGGTGTAGACCAGCAAACATAAACCCATAATCATCGCTAATGATTCTATTCTCTCTGGACTTTTGAGAAATATACTATCGGCAAAAAACAAAGGGTCTTTCAGAAAACCAAATCCCCTCTCACATGATTGCTGGGCTTTATACTCCCTGAGCATTTCATCGTTACTGAGTAGGCGAGAATCTAAAACATTGGTCGCTAAAATAAAACGTCCTGCACTCTTGATTTCGGTATTAACTTTAGTTTCATTTCTGCATACGGTCGCGGCGATTTGATAAAATTTTTCTGGTTGATTTTTTTGTGCGTTGGCTGTAACTTCAGTGACTTGATACTGCTCAATTTGGTGATATTTAAATGATTGAGATAATTGTGATAGTGCCTTGATTGCATCAGCCTTACAAGCAAATTTATCTTTTGATAGCTTGTTCACATCCTTGACAACTTTTTCTTCGGCTTTGACAATTTTTTGGGAGAGTTTACCCAAGTCTGATTCCTTTCTGGCTGCGCTCTCTACCACTAGCCATCTTTGCTCTATTCCAGCATAAGTTACTATTTTTTCTCCCCATCTATATCCTGGTAATTTACTAGCCGTCAATTCAGATTCTGGTAAGGTTGATATTAATGTTTCGGCTGATTTTATACTTAAAGGTACTCGACACAACCAGCGCAATTGTGAGATTAATTTCAGGTTTGATTCCGTATATAAAGCACAGTCTGCTACCATCAAACTATCTACTTCTAGTTGTTTTTGGTAATCTACCGCTATTTGACCAAAGCATGATGAGTCGGCTTGATTTCCCGATGCTAATTTTAAGAAGATTGTAAGGATTCAGGTCTGCAAAAGGGGAATAAGCTCAGGCCGAGCCAAGTCACAAGAATGGGCAGAAATAGCATCACG
>NZ_JAUBQU010000238.1:0-3498 GCF_036701435.1 Microcoleus sp. Pol12A5 | reverse complement strand
TGATGTTTATATTATTAACGGTGTTGTTAAGGTTTGTAAAGGGGTTGAGCGACAGTTAAACTGATGAGTGTGATTAGGAAAGCTGATGAAAGGAGAGACAGGGGCGATCGCCAGGGGTTTTGTTAAGAAAGTTGAGGGTTTTGCTTTCTGTAGGTCAGCTCGTGATACCTTTCTAAAACCTGAAAGCGGGAAAGTCCGGTGCAATTCCGGCGCTGTGCCGCAACTGTAAAAGTCAGAATGCCGATTTCGGGGGCGCTTTGTGGGCGTTTACTTTTGGATTCCCTGCGTAGCACGGGGAGGAGATTATTTGTTAGCTTTGACTGATTTGCCGACTTGTCCGGGTTTATTTTACGGTTCCCAAGCCCGAGACGGAGTTTTATCGAGAATGCGGATTCCGGGGGGAATTTTAAACGCGCAGCAGTGTTGGACGATCGCCGATTTGGCTGATCAATACAGTACCGGCTGTTTGCAAGTGACAAATCGGGCAAATTTGCAAATCAGAGAAGTGAACTCGGAAATTGCCCCGGAAGTCTGGAACCGCTTGCAGGAATTGGGGATAGCGTCTCGCCGCGTTGAAGTTGACCCGATTCGCAATATTATGGCAAGCCCGACAGCAGGGATCGATAGCCAGCAGTTACTCGATACTCGCCCGCTAGTGAAAGCTTGGGATGATTACCTGCAAACGCATTCCGAATTGTCGGAACTTTCGCCTAAGTTCAGTATTGGCCTCGACGGCGGGGAATCGGTTTCGATCCAGGCTTTACGCAATGATATTTTATTAGCTGCATTCGGTCGTTCAACTCAATCAGAAATCGTTTTTCGGCTGCATTTAAACGGCGATAGAGGAATTTTAATCCAAGAATCGCAATGTATTTCAGTATTAGCCGCCCTCGCTAGCACCTATCTTGAATACACCAAAAATAGACCTCGAATTGATGGCAAAAAACCGCGTTTGCGTCACCTACTGGCAGATTGGGGCGCTGAAAGTTATCTAGAAAGGGTACAGCAGAATTTACCATTTTTATGGCAATTCACATCTTGCACCTTTCCCAAAAACAGCCAAGATGCCTCATCTGAAAAATCCCTCCCCCATCACCGACATCTCGGCATTCATCCTCAGCGACAGTCCGGTTTCTCCTACATGGGAATTGTACTGCCTCTCGGTAGGCTAGAATCAAAGCAACTGCGGAAGTTGGCAAATTTAGCCCACAAGCTAGCCAGCGGTACCCTGAGACTTACGCCGTGGCAAAATCTGTTGATTTCTGATATCCCCAACTCCCAGCTTTTTGACGTAAAAGAGCAAGTCGCCGATTTAGGATTGCACTCGTCGGCGACTCGCCTAGATTCGTGCTTGGTGGCTTGTGCCGGCAGCAGCGGCTGTGCGTCGGCGGCTACAGATACTCAAAGTCACGCCCTAGTAATGGCGAGGGATTTAGCGCAAAAATTGACGATCGACCTGCCGATTAACATTCATTTCAGCGGTTGCGAAAAGTCCTGCGCCCAGCATCGGCCAATTGATATCACGCTGGTGGGAATTCAGATTGAGCGAGGAGACGAGACGATCGAAGGTTACGACATTTATGCGGGAAGAAAAGATTTGCCCTTCGGGCAACCAATTTTTCCGGCGGTGAGTGCCACTGAGATGCCCGGTGCGATCGAGCGAATGTTGCGGGTGTATCAGCGGTTTCGAGAGCCTGTGGAGTCATTTGGTGAGTTTGTCGATCGGCAGGCGATTGACCAATTGCAGGATTTGTTCAGCACCGAAAATTGGAATTGAAAGTGAAAAAATATCCCATGAAAACTGACAATTTTTAATTATTTCTCTTTCTATCTCTCTGGATATTTCTTCCTTCGCGTCCTTTCCATCTTCGCGGTTCATTCAAAAAATCTATTTCAAAAATCCCACAAACTTCCCATAGCAGTTTTAAACAATGATTGACTACATTCGAGACGGAACAGAAATCTACACAAAATCCTTTGCCACAATTCGAGCCGAAGCAGATTTGTCAAGCTTGCCACCCGATTTAGAATCGGTAGCCGTGCGACTAATTCACAGTTGCGGCATGACCGATATTGTTACAGATTTAGCAGCTTCCCCCGGTGCAGCCACCTGCGGACGCCAAGCCCTCTCAGCAGGCGCGCCGATTCTGTGCGATGCCCAGATGGTGGCCGAAGGCATCACTCGCAAACGCCTTCCCGCTGATAATCCTGTGATTTGCACCCTCTGGCATTCCGAGATTCCTGAGTTAGCGCGGCAAATGGGAAATACTCGATCGGCCGCGGCGCTTGATTTATGGCTGGACAAGTTGCAGGGTGCGGTTGTGGCTATCGGCAATGCCCCGACTGCTTTGTTCCGACTGCTGGAAATGCTAGATGCCGGAGCACCCAAACCGGCTTTAATTCTGGGTTTCCCGGTAGGATTTGTGGGGGCTTCCGAATCCAAAGCCGAACTGGCCGCCAACAGTCGGGGAGTGCCATTTATTACGCTGCACGGGCGACGCGGTGGCAGTGCAATGGCAACGGCGGCCGTGAATGCGTTAGCGAAAAAGGATGAATTATGACTAAGGCTACTGGTAAATTGTACGGTTTAGGTATTGGCCCTGGCGATCCAGAGTTGATTACTTTGAAAGCTTATAGGATTTTGCAATCGGTGCCGGTGATTGCATATCCGGCGATGGAAAATGGTAAGGTGCTGGCACGGGCGATCGTCGCAGATTATCTGCGCCCGGAGCAAATTGAGATTCCGATGCCGTTGCCTTTTAGTCCGACGCGATCATCTCAACCTTATTATGATATTGCTGGCGAGAAAATTGCCGCCCATCTAAGCGAGGGACAGGATGTGGCCGTGTTATGTGAGGGCGAACCTTTTCTCTACGGCTCGTTTATGTATCTATTCAACCGTTTGTCGGCGAGATTTACCACTGAAGTTGTGCCGGGAATTTCTTCGACAATGGCGAGTGCGGCTGCGTTGGGAGTGCCGCTGACTTATCGTAACGATGTGTTAAGTATTATGCCTGCGACCCTGGATGCTGAGGTTTTGCGCGATCGACTGGCGGTTGTTGATGCTGCTGTGATTATTAAGCTGGGCCGGCATTTTGCGAAAGTCCGGGACGTACTGATTGAGTTGGGACAGTTCGATCGAGCACTGTATATAGAACGCGCAACTATGCCGAATCAGCGAATTCGGGCGATCGCAGATGTCGAGCCCGCTGAAGTTCCCTATTGGGCTCTCATTATGATACCTAGCCAGCAGAAGTCTGTATCTTAATATTTCCATGCCTGAAGGCGAGCCGCTTCCAGGCTTTACCTACTTTTTTGTGCATTCTTACCTCTTTATGCAGTTTTCTTCATATTGATAAAGTAGACTTATAGCTTATATCAGTTAATCTGTTGTTAAAATACTTTACAAACCTTAGAATATGCTTTATGTTTATTTACATGGCGGAACACAAAGCCGTCACGAACATTGAAAACCAAATAAAGCAATCATAAACAAAT
>NZ_JAUBQU010000079.1:0-31259 GCF_036701435.1 Microcoleus sp. Pol12A5 | reverse complement strand
AATTCTGGAGCGATCGAGGATGCCTGATCGCCCAATCCTACGACACAGAAAAAGGTGCAGGAACCATGAATCCCCACACCTTTCTCAGAGCAATTGGCCCCGAACCTTGGTCAGTCGCCTACATCGAACCCTGTCGCCGCCCCACCGACGGACGCTACGGCGAAAATCCCAACCGCTTCCAACATTACTATCAATATCAAGTTTTAATTAAACCCTCTCCTCCCAACATCCAAGACATCTATTTAGACTCCCTTAGAGCATTAGGAATTAGTCCTGAAGACCACGACATTCGTTTCGTAGAAGACAACTGGGAATCGCCCACCCTCGGAGCTTGGGGCGTCGGCTGGGAAGTCTGGCTCGACGGCATGGAAATCACCCAATTTACCTACTTTCAACAGTGCGGTAGCATTGACTGTCGCCCCGTCTCCATTGAAATTACCTACGGACTAGAACGCCTCGCAATGTATCTCCAAGAAGTCGATGCCATGACGAAAATTCAGTGGAAAGATGGCATAACTTACGGCGACGTTCACCTGCAAGGAGAAATAGAACAGTGTACTTATAACTTTGAAGCTTCCAATCCAGAATTGCTGTTTACTCTATTTGGATTGTACGAGCAAGAAGCCGAACAATTGACAAAAAAAGGATTGGTTTTGCCTAGTCTTGATTATGTGCTAAAATGTTCTCACACTTTCAACTTACTCGATGCTAGAGGCGTGATTTCGGTAACTGAAAGAACCCGCTACATCACCAAAATTCGCAACTTGGCGCGGCGAGTTGCTCAGCTTTATTTGGAACAGCGCGAAAAGCTGGGTTTTCCTTTAGAAAAAGCTGTAAAGGTTTGAGTTTGAGTTGGATTGTGGGGCGGGCATCTTGCCTGCCTTCAGAACGGGCAAGATGCCCGTTCCACAAAGAGTGAGTTGGATTGTGGAGTGGGCATCTTGCCTGCTTCAAGACCGGGCAAGATGCCCGTTCCACCAAGGCCATATTTTTAATTAATTAAATGCCTAATTATTCGGAAAATAATACAGAAACAAATCCTCAACTGCGAATTGATAATGTTAGTTTAAAAACACCGATCGCCTCAAGTCATTTGTTGGAAAATATATCGTTTCAGGTACACAAGGGATCTCGCGTGGCAATTGTTGGCCCTTCAGGTGCGGGGAAAACAACGCTGTTGCGACTGCTAAATCGGCTCAGCAGTCCCACCAGCGGCTCGATTTATCTGGAAAATACAGAATATCGCCAAATACCTGCGATCGAACTCCGCAAACAAATCACCCTCATCCTGCAAGAATCGAAGCTTTTGGGAATGTCGGTGCGAGAAGCATTGGCTTATCCTTTAAAGCTGCGGGGCGTGAATTCATCAAACATTGCTGAGAGAATTAGCGGGGCGATCGAACAACTGCACATACCCCAAGAATGGCTCGATCGCAGCGAATTGCAGCTTTCCACAGGCCAAAAACAGCTCGTGGCGATCGCCCGCGGCATCATCCTGCAACCAAAAATCTTGCTTTTAGACGAGCCCACATCCGCCCTAGACGCAGGAAAAGCCGCCCACCTTTTGCAAGTATTGACACAGCTAACAAACGGCCAAACCACAATTTTAATGGTAAACCATCAATTAGAATTAGCCGAGCAATTTAGCACGCGAATTCTGCATTTACAGCGCGGAAAGCTCATCGGGGACTCGCCCTCTCATCAAATAAATTGGGCGCAACTGCGGCAAAATTTAATCCAAGCAGAAGCAGAAGCTCAACAAGAATGGTGAATAAGCTAAAAAACATTTAGTTGGCAGTTTGAAAACTATTAAAATTATCGTGGGGTGGGCATCCTGCCCGCCCCAAAGATGCAGCGCACTCCGCGCCCTACAGCATCAATGAGCTCCCCCAGCACCCGCACCCGCTTTCACCTTTTTAAAACCCAAAATAGCAATCCCACTTAACAGCAAAGCAAGTCCCACAAAGTAAAAACAATCATTAAAAGCCATTACATAAGCTTCACGGCGCACAATATTATCAATTGCTTTAATGGCTTGGTCTTTTGCCACGCTTAAATCTGAACCGCGACTCACAAAATACTGAGTCATTTGATTGATTCGCTCCTGCGTTGCCGGATTGTACAAAGAAACAGATTCCGCCAATCGATTCGAGTGAAATTGCTCGCGTTGCGTAACCAAAGTTCCTAACGCCGCAATCCCCATCGAACCTCCCATATTTCGCATCATATTAAACAAACCAGAAGCAGAACCAGCCTCGTGTTTCTCCATACCAGCAGTGGCAATAGTTGACAGCGGCACCATAATTAAAGGCTGCCCCATTGCCCTTACTAATTGCGACCAACGTAACTGATCGATACCCGTATCATGAGTCATACTGGCATTCATAAAACAACTCACCGCAAACAAACTCACACCTATGCCAATCATCAGCCGCATATCCATTCGCTGCATCAACTTCGGCACCATAGGCACGATGAATAACTGCGGCACCCCACCCCACATAATCACCTCGCCAATTTGCATGGCATTGTACTGCTGAATCTGACCTAAATACAGCGGCAAAATAAACACTGAACCGTACAATCCTACTCCCAAGGATACATTGACAATAGTAGCTAAACCGAAATTGCGGCGAGTCAGCAATCGCAAGTTAATAAACGGTCGTTTGCGAGTTAGTTCAATCCAGAAAAAAGCGCTGATAAATATTGCGGCAACTATGCTAAGACGGACAATAAAATCCGAACTCAACCAGTCCTTGCGGCTTCCTTCTTCTAACACGACTTGCAGGGAACCCAAGCCGATCGCCATCGAGATAATTCCCCACCAGTCGCCCTCTTGTAGCAGTTCGAGTTTCAGCGGTGCGGGGGCGACGGCGTACCACACAGCAGCTAGCAGCAGCAGCCCTGGAATTAAATTTAAATAAAAGACATATTGCCAGCCGTAATTCTCAGTCAGCCACCCTCCCAATGTCGGCCCGATGGATGGTGCAAAAGTAGCTGTCATTGCAAACATCGCCATACCGATTGGCTGCTTTTTGGGCGGCAAATTAGTCAGCAAAAATGTAAAAGACATCGGAATTAAAACCCCGCCGGACAATCCCTGCAAAGCCCGAAATACAATCATTGAATTCAAATTCCACGCCCAAGCGCAGCACATGGAAAAGAAGACAAAGAAAGCGGCATTTACCAAGATGTAGCGACGGAAAGAAAACACCTGCGACAGCCAACCAGTCAGCGGAATTACGACAATTTCTGCGACTAGATACGCGGTGGAAATCCAAGAACCTTCTTCTAAAGTTGCGCCTAAAGATGCTTGAATATCTCTGAGAGATGCGTTGGTGATTTGGATGTCCAAAACTGCCATGAAAGCGCCGAGAATTGTTCCCATGACCCCGATCCAGGTTTTTAAGGGAACGCGATCGCTCTGCTGTGGAATTGCACTTGTATTTGCCATTGGTTTAACCTCTGGTTGCGTAATTAATTTGGATGTTTTAACCGCAGAGGGCCCAGAGGGCGCAGAGAAATAGAAGAGAGGAGTTTACAAATTGTTGAGGATTGCTAGAAATACAGTCAGATATTAGCTTTGGGAATCTTGTTTAATGTTGGCATTTGTGATTTGACGCTAAATCGCTAGTGCGGAATTAAACCCATTTTTTGATACAGTGGTCGGATTAAGTTTTTTAAAGCTGGCAACTGTTTGGTAAAAACTATGGAGCCTAAAACACAAATTATACCTCCAATGATGACTGTATTGGGAGCGCCGATATAATTTGCCAATCCGCCGGCAACTAAATTCCCAAACGGTGTCACTCCAAAAAATGCCATCGTGTATATGCTCATTACTCTTCCGCGTTTGTCGTCTTCCACAATTGTTTGCAAAAATGTGTTTCCTCCTGCAAATTGGATAATGAAACCAAAGCCAACGAACAACATCATGATTAATGACAGCCACAAGACGCGGGACAAACCAAAACCTATCAGTCCAAATCCCATAATTGCCGGTGAAATCGCAATCCATTTGCCGAGGCCAACTATACTTTTGCGCGAAATCAAATAAATCGCCCCCCCAAAGGCTCCAACTCCCGAAGCAGCCATCAAAAAGCCCAGAGTTTGGGCGTCGCCGTGCAGGAGTTTGGTGGCAAAAATTGGGACTAAAACTGTGTGGGACATTCCGGCTAAACTGACTAATGCTAATAGCAGTAAAATTGCTCGAATCGGGGGAAACCCGAAGGCATAAACGAATCCTTCTTTTAATCTTTGTAATGGTTTGGTATTAGTTGCTGCAATTTTACGGGGTTTGATTTGCATCGCTAATAAGCCTGCAATTACAGCAATGTAGCTGAGTCCGTCAATAAGAAAGCAATAACTTGCGCCGACTGTAGCTATCAGCAAACCTGCCATTGCTGGGCCGATTAGTCTGGCTGCATTGAACATCGAAGCATTAATGGCGATCGCATTTGCTAAATCTTCTTTCTTTTCTACAAGTTCCGGTACAAAAGCTTGCCGTGCCGGCGCGTCAAAGGCATTAATTGCGCCTTGAAAGAAACTCAGTACCAGGATCTGCCAAATGTTCACCACTCCTGTTAGCGCTAAAAATGCTAGGGCTAAGGATTGAACCATCGCTAATATTTGAGTGGCAATTAGGACTCGGTGGCGGTTCCAGCGATCGATTAAAACTCCTGCAAAAGGCAGTAAAATTAATGTGGGGATTTGACTTGTAAATCCCACCACGCCGAGCATCCAAGGTGAATCGCTCAAATTGTAGACAAGCCAAACAGTAGCGACTTGTGTCATCCAATTGCCAATCAGGGAGATGCCTTGTCCTGCAAAAAACAGGCGATAATTTCTCGATCGCAGTGCTGGAGGAATTTGTATTGTTTTGATTTTTGCTAGTAGATTCATGCGTGATTACGGCTAGAGCAATCCTATTTGATTGGTAAACATCTTGTAGGGGTAGCGCTCCTGGGCTTACCCCTAATTAGCGAAGGGCAACCATCGGGGGACTGCCCCTAGACTCATTATTACGAATCATTGAGAATTGCGATATGAGCCGAAGGTTCTATTTTACAACTCCCGAAAACCCGGATTTGAGTAGTGTAAAATTTTTCGCACACTGAAAAAAGATCGCCACAGTTAAATTTAACTGTGGCGATCGCTTGGCTAACGAGAAATTACTTCCCCGAACTCTTGCCTCAATTAATGCTCAACAGCCAAGTACCGAGGTAACGCAGCAAGGGAACGTCTCCGGGGGTGCGGATGCGGACGTTGAAATGGTACATTCCGCCCGGAGATGGGTTTCTGACGTTGGAGAGTACAACCTCAACATTGTTGCCTGCAGGAATTGGTTCTTTGGGATAAATTTCTATGAATCGATTTTCTTTGTCCCAGATTACTTCTTGCAATTCTATTGTTTTGTCTTTGACGCGCACTTTAATGTCTTTTTGGTCGAACTCGCCTTTGTAGTAGTCTGGATAGGATATGTTCAGTTGGGCGATCGCCAAACTTACTTTCTTGGAAGGAATTCGCAGCCGATATCTGTCGCCACTCATCCCGGCTGTACCGTAATCCAAGCGATAGCTTAATTGATTGGCGCGATCGGGGCCGCCGAAAATCGTGAATCCTGGCATGGACTGGGCTAAACTGATGGCGGGTAATCCAGCCACCAAGCAACCTGTAACCGCTAGTGCTGAAAATAATCGTCGCATAACAACTCCTCTAATTAAACTCTTGGTGAACCTTAAATATTGCTCGCCCGAAATTTGCGATCGTGCCTACAATATATCGAATGTCTCAGCAATTTGATGAGGGCGAGCGACCGCCGGCTGAGGTCACTTTTTTTTGCGTAATTTTTGCGTAATACTGATAACAGACATTCAAACTACAGAATTACGCGACATAAAATTATATCATAATCGGTGGCAAACTTAACCATTTAGCGAATTTGAATGTATAAGATAAGTTAAAGATACGGGTCGAATTTGGGCGATCGGCTTTAGTATCAACGAGAGAAGTTTAGGGGAACGGCTGCTTCAATGTAAAGCAAGGCATCGGGCGATTAAAAATCGCACTTCAAGAAACCTGCGGAGGCAGGTTTTGTGTGTGTAGGCGCGGTTTCAACCGTCCTAGGAAGGCTTAAATAAGGAGAGTTCATGAAATTAGCGATCGCAAAAGAAATAGCAGCAGGGGAACGCCGGGTGGCTTTAGTACCCGACGCTGTAGCCCGATTAGTCAAACAGGGCGTCGAAGTTTGGGTTGAGGCCGGTGCGGGGGCAAAATCCTTTTTCTCGGATCTTGCTTACGAAGAAGCGGGAGCTCAGGTTGTCGCCGATACCGCTAGGCTGTGGGGCGAAGCCGATGTCGTCGTGAAAATCGGGGCCCTGCAAGAATCAGAAGTTCCTCAACTTCGAGAAGGAGGAGTTTTCATCGGATTTTTGAATCCTCTGGGAGATCCAGCTTTAGTGCAGCGTTTAGCCGATCGCAAAGTAACGGCCTTCAGCATGGAAATGATCCCGCGCACCAGCCGCGCTCAAAGCATGGATGCGCTGTCATCTCAGGGTAACGTCGCCGGTTACAAAGCGGTACTGATCGCAGCCGCAGCTTTGCCAAAGTATTTTCCGATGCTGACAACGGCGGCGGGTACAATTCGCCCTGCGAAAGTATTGGTAATGGGTGTGGGCGTTGCTGGCTTGCAGGCGATCGCCACGGCGCGCCGCTTGGGTGCGGTAGTCGAAGCCTTCGACATCCGCCCGGAAACAAAAGAACAAGTGCAAAGTTTGGGCGCTAAATTCCTTGATGTCGAACTCAAGGAAGAAACCGTCGCCGCCGGAGGTTACGCTAAAGAATTATCAGAAGCCGCCAAAGAATACACCCGCCAAGTGCTCACCCAACACGTCAGCGCTTCCGATGCAGTTATTACAACGGCTCAGGTTCCTGGCAGAAAAGCACCTATTTTAGTTACTAGAGAAATGGTTTCTCAAATGAAGCCCGGATCGGTAATTGTTGACCTCGCGGCGGAACAAGGCGGCAATTGCGAATGTTCTGAAGCGGGGAAAGATGTTGAATGGAACGGCGTTAATGTCATCGGCCCGATTAATGTGCCCTCGTCGATGCCCGTACACGCTAGCGAAACTTACTCGAAGAATATCTCGGCTTTACTTCAGTTGATGGTGAAAGATAAGGAACTCAATTTGAATTTTGAAGACGATATCATTGCTGGTGCTTGCGTCGCCCGCGATGGTGAGATTAGCAATCAGCGAGTTCGCGATGCTTTGGCAGCTCAGGCTTCAGCCGTAAGTTAGATTCTGTCTGTCGTTATGACTCAAAGTCCGGCAAGGGTTGAAATCCCTGCCTCAAAGCTAAAGTCCTCTTAAGAGGACTGAAGAACTGATTAAATATCTCCAAAAAAGGCTTTTTTTGTTTGGTGACTAGGGTCAGATCCCCCCTAGCCCCCCTTAAGAAGGGGGGAACAAGAAGTATTCAAAGTCTCCCTTCTTAAGGGGGATTTAGGGGGATCGAGACTCGGCAACAAACGAGAGATCTAAAGGACTTTAGCGTTAATTTCACACCAATTACCAATTACCAATTACCAATTGTCATGGCAGAAGGATTGATTGCAGGTTTAGTGGTGTTTACTCTGGCGTCGTTTGTGGGATTTGAAGTAATTAATAAAGTCCCGCCGACGCTGCACACACCTTTGATGTCGGGTTCCAATGCGATTTCGGGAATTGCGGTTTTAGGTGCAATTCTGATTTCTGGCCAAGGCAATGTGACTGTTACTTCGATTTTGGGGACGATCGCGATCGCCCTGGCCACAATTAACGTTGTCGGCGGTTTCTTAGTAACCGATCGAATGCTGCAAATGTTCAAGAAAAAAGAGGTTAAAGCGTGAGCGATTTTCTGCCCAGTGGCATTCAACTAGGTTATTTAGTTGCCGCATCTTTGTTTATTATCGGTTTGAAACAGTTGGGTTCCCCTGCAACTGCCCGTCAAGGTAATGTGTTAGCTGCGATCGGGATGTTAATTGCGATCGTCGGTACGTTGCTGGAAAAGCAAGTAGTCAGCTACGAATTGATTGCTGTCGGAATTATCGTCGGTTCCATTTTGGGAACAATTATGGCGAATACTGTGGCGATGACGGATATGCCGCAGATGGTGGGTTTGCTTAACGGTTTCGGGGGCGCGGCTTCTGCACTCGTTGCTGTGGGTGAATTCTGGCGCTATCTCAGCATCCCGGAATCGCCAACTCCAGACGCGACAATCACGATCCTTTTGGGTGTGTTGATTGGCGGAATTACTTTCACTGGTAGCCTTGTGGCGTTTGCGAAACTGCAAGAATTGCTACCGGGTGCGCCGATGACGTTTCCGCTGCAACAGCCGTTTAATGCCATGCTGGCGATCGCACTTTTAGCCGGCAGCGGTTATATGCTGTTTAACCCGGAGAATGTGCCGGTATTCCTGGCTTTGGTGGCGATTTCCAATATTCTGGGAATCATGTTTGTGCTACCGATTGGGGGCGGCGATATGCCGGTGGTAGTGTCGCTGCTTAACTCTTATTCGGGGATTGCGGCGAGTGTGGCTGGGTTCATTTTGATGAACAATATGCTGATTATCGCCGGTGCATTGGTGGGCGCGTCGGGGATTATTTTGACGCAAATCATGTGCAAGGCGATGAATCGATCCTTGGGTAGTGTGCTGTTTAGCGCGTTTGGTAGCGGTGGCGGTAGTGCTGGGGCTGCTGCTGGGGCTGCTGGTGCGATCGATAAAACTGTTCGCAGCATCAATCTCGAAGAAAGTGCGATGATGTTGGGTTATGCGCGATCGGTTGTAATTATTCCGGGTTACGGAATGGCTGTAGCGCAAGCACAGCACGCGGTGCGCGAGTTAGCCGACGGTTTGGAAAAAATGGGTGTTGACGTGAAATACGCGATTCACCCGGTGGCTGGGCGGATGCCGGGGCATATGAATGTGCTGTTGGCGGAAGCAAACGTGCCTTATCCGCAGTTGTACGATATGGACGACATCAATCCGCAGTTTGAAGAAACGGATGTGGCGTTGGTGATTGGTGCGAATGATGTGGTGAATCCGGCGGCGCGTCACGATACGGCGAGCCCGATTTACGGGATGCCGATTTTGGAGGTTGATAAGGCTAAGCATACGATCGTGATTAAGCGCGGGATGAGTGCTGGTTTTTCGGGTGTTGATAACGAGTTGTTTTACAAGGATAAGACGATGATGTTGTTTGGTAGCGCTAAGGATGTGGTTGCCAAATTGGTTTCTGAGGTGAAGCAGTTGTAGGATTTTGCAACCGCAGATTAAGGCAGATTAACGCGGATGATTAAACCCGGTTTCTTGTAGAAACCGGGTTTTTGTTGGGGTTTTGTTTTGATATCAATATTCTTCTGTCTCAAGCGAGAGGGACTTCGTTTGACTCTTAAGCGATTGAAATCGCCGAGTCTTATAAGCTAATAGTTTGTATGCAGCCGATTCTTGACTTCCGAAGGATCGGCTGTCTCAAAAAATAGTTCCAACGCTTCGATGAGATTTCGTCGGGCTTCTTCTATATTGTCACCTTGGCTGGCAATATCAAGTTCTGGGCAAAGGGATATATATCCGTCACCTTCTCGTTCAATAATTGCTGTAAACTTTTGTGTTGACTTCATAGGAGATTGGGTTGTAGGATGTATAGATGGTTGTAGTGGCTAAATAATTGAATAAGTATGCTCAAGAAATCAGATATATACAGGCTTGTACATGATTACATTGAAGTTGATTATGATGGGGATATGCGTGACTTTTCTTACCAAAAACTCCGCGAGTTTTATCCTTACTGCTGCGACTTGGAGATTAACGTAGAAGATCATATATATGGCACTACAAGAGAAACGTTCATGCGCATACTTGAAGAGGCAAGCCCGCTAGATCAAGCTAAAATTATAAAAGGCGTATTCAAAAAGTATCCTCTTTCATACTTTGAGGAAACAGATAGAGAGACAAAGCAATTAATTTACGACGAATATCAAGAAATCATAGCAAGACTACAATGTTCAGTGCAGGGTGTTAGCAATGAGGCAAAAAACCTGATATTCGCGGCAAATGGACCTAAGCATGAAATTGTCTTAGGTGATGCAATCAGGAATGAGATTAAGATTGTCAAAAATCAAGAATACTGTCTCATATATGATAGACCACTTTTGGAAAAAGGGCTTCTATGGGAAGAGTTAGTAGACTGGTGGCGAGACGAAGAAGAACTACATAATCTGACACGTACTGACCAGCGTAATCACCTGTTCCATCGACTCAAAATTTCTCTGGGGGACAATCACCCAGAAAAGATTTTACTTGACACGTACTACAGCTATTTTTGGGAAAAATTGAAAGAAAAACTACCAGCACTAATTCCTCAAGTGTACTTGCATTATGACCCCTATACATCGAAACAGCTCAAAGATGAAAAACGATTAAGCCGAGAAAGAATGGATTTCCTGCTTCTTCTTCCTTACCGAAAGAATATTGTAATTGAAATAGATGGGAAGCAACACTATTCCGAAAATGGCAAAGCCAGCCCTAAACTCTATGCAGAAATGGTTGCAGAAGATAGACGCTTAAGACTTGCAGGCTATGAATTATACAGGTTTGGTGGTTATGAGTTTTTGGATGATGCAAAGGCAAAACGAACTGTGGAAAACTTCTTTGACGACCTATTTAAGTTACACTCCATTATCTAGGCATTAAAAAAGCTCCCGCAGTGTGCTCCGGCCATGCTTGTATCGGCACTCGGATACCAGTTTGGTCATTGGTGTGCTAGCCTTCTGGATGCAAATAATGTGCGAATTTTGCAAGAATTTCCTCATTTGAGTACACCAGATTTGGCGAAGGCTTGGGCTTCTGCTGAGGCACACCCAGAGGAGATTGAAACTGCGCTCGCTAGAAACGCGGAAGCCTAAAACATGGCGCGAATTTGCTATAATCTAACTAATATCAAATCCGAGCGATCGCACTTATGACTATACAAGAATTAGAAACTCAAATCTCAACATTAAATGCGGTTGATAAAGCTAAACTAATCAGCATTCTAACTCAAACTTTAACCAACGGTTCTCTAGGCATTAAAAAAACTCCTGGTGTGTGCGGAGGCGATGCTTGTATCGGTAATACTCGCATACCAGTTTGGTCACTGGTGTGCGATCGACGTTTAGGTGCTTCCGATGGTATCATCCTAGAATCCTTTCCCGATCTAACCGCCGCTGACTTGGTAAATGCGTGGGCTTATGCTGATGCTTACCCAGAGGAAATTGAACAGGCAATTAGAGAAAACGATGAAGTTATGGAAGAAAGCGAGGTTTATTAAAAGTTGGCACGTTTTTACACAGATGAAAACTTCCCGCTAGCAGTGGTAGAATTACTGCGGGCTTTGGGTCATGATGTATTAACAGCGAGGGAAGCAGGGAATGCAAATCTTCAAATTCCTGACGAAGATGTGTTAGCTTTTGCTGCGAGCAATTCCCGAACAGTTTTAACGCGCAATCGCCGTCATTTCATGCGATTACACATTCAAAACTCTGACCATAGTGGTATTGTTGTTTGCACGGAAGACCCAAATTTTGAAAGGCTGGCGACGCGAATTAATGATGCTATTTCTACGGTCGATACTTTGAACGGTAAATTGATTCGAGTTAACCGTCCTTCGACATGAAAAAAAGCAGCTCCCCCAAACCCATCCTACAAATCTTATAATTAAATCCCCCATTGCTCCCAAGATTAGGTAAAATTATTGGCGTGTCTGAGGATAAACTATATGCGCTGGGTTCGATATATTGCGATCGCGATCGTCAATGGTTTCGGTGTCGTCATCGGTATTATTTGGATTGCAGTCCCCACAACAGTGGCTCAACCTTCCCTAAACTACCAACTCGCACTCTCTGCGCGACAGTCAGAGGGCGAAACTCCGCAATCCCTCCCCGAACTCTATAAATTGCGCGATCGCCTGAAAGTACAATTAGATAACCTTGCGAACACTCCCGACAGCACCCCGTTTCCGGCAGAACTTTGGAAGTCAGCAATCCACCGCCAGCAATCTCAAACTCTGACGCAGCAACTTCAAAACGTTCAGAGTCAGATTCAAATAGAAGAAAGAGCCAAATATAATTGGGATGATGCTGCTAAATTAGCCGCCCAAGCAGTCTTAATTGGACGCACTTCTAATCCTTCTTCTGCTACTTGGGAACAGTCCCAGCGGCTGTGGGAGTTGGCTATCAATACGTTGCGACTCATTCCTCACGATTCTTTTTTGGCCGATGGGGCGATCGACAAAACCATCGAATATCAAGGAAATCTCAGTGTCGCTACCTATGAAATGCAAGTTGCACGTTCTGTGGAGAAAGTTAGAGCCGAGGAAGAAGAGATAAGAGAGCGAGCCCGCAAAGAGCAAGAGAAAAAAGAATTTGCTCGTCGAGAAATAGAGAGAAAAGAGCAAGAAAAAAAAGACCGGGCTAGAAAAGAACTAGAAAGACAAGAATTCCAAAGGCAAGAATTAGCCAGGAAAGAGCTGGAAAGGCAAGAATTAGCCCGTAAAGAACTTGAAAGGCAAGAGTTGGAAAAGCAAGAATTAGCCCGTAAAGAACTTGAAAGGCAAGAATTCCAAAGGCAAGAGTTAGCCAGGAAAGAAGTTGAAAGGCAAGAAGCAGCCAGAAAAGAACTGGAAGGGCAAGAACTTGAAAAGCAAGAGTTAGCCCGACAAGAACTGGAAAGACAAGAACTTGAAAGGCAAGAGTTAGCCCGACAAGAACTGGAAAGACAAGAACTTGAAAGGCAAGAACTAGAGAGAAATCAACAAGCAACTTCTCAACCAACTCCTGAATCAACTGCAACACCAACTCCCGCCCCAGTTACACCCGCCGCGTCGTCGCCGAACTTTTTCTTTGCGGGAGATACTAACAGAGATGGCCAAATTAACGAGCAAGACGAAGCCGGAAAAGAACAATGGTCTTTGTCGAAGGGCGCGCTAATTTTATTTAACGATCGCAATAACGATCGCGGCAAGATACCGACTTGGAAACAAACCAAAGTTAGCGCTCCCCGCCGTGCAGCAATGCTTTCTCAAGTTAACTTAACACTGTCTGAAAACTTCAAAACCTCTCAGTTATTTATCACGGCTGACAGCATAGCTAGCCCTCACATCAGAGTTTTCCAGAAGACGGGCGACGGCTGGCAACCTGTAGATATATCCGGTGCTAAACCTCTTATTTTTAGCACGAATATTGTTTTAGGTGTCGAAGCCAAACAATTTGCCGATCGCAATTGGAACGGCACTGTAAATCTCAAAGCAACTGCCCAAAACAACGGTCAAGAAATCGCCTCCACAACAATCCAAATGGGCGTTAGTCCTTGGATGATAGCGCCAAATACAGCACCAGTAACCGAAGTTCAAGTCAGCGACAGAGGCTCGGTAAACAGCGAATTTATCTCGCAATTAAAAGAAGCAGTAGAACCCACGGGCGCTCAAGTAAAAATTCTCCATGGCGATCGCACTTGGATGCAAGATACCCAGAAAAACGGCTACGTTCAATTGCCAGAAAAATCGGATCTACGCCTGTTTAATGTAGCCCTAAAAAGCAATAGCGATCCAGAGAAAAACCCGCCTCTTAAATCAACTCAAGACCGGGATTTGAAAGTAGTTAAAATTGGCAATCCTCGTTCTTTAGACCCTGTAAGTCAGTGGTCTGAGGGCTACGGCAATTTGCAGGTGACACCGCCGATTCCCGGACACCCAATGGGTCGAGTTTATTACGGGAATTCGGGAAATGCTAGTTTTAATCCAGAGGTACTTGATTTTATTCAAGCTCAGCGAATTCAAGGGCCACCAGTGGATCTTGATACTTCTTGGCTTTTGACTCGCCAAGTCGATGAAATTATCAATTTTATTCCCACTCAAACTCCCGGACAATATGTAATGGCGATCGCCAGTCCCGAAGCCGGAGTTAAGCTGTTGGAAGAATTGCAGGGAAGAGGTTACGGTGATGTGACGGTCAATCGCGGTTTGAGCACTCAAACAACTGTCAGCGCCGCTTTGCAAAATCGCGCTTTAATTCAACACAATCTCTATTTGCAAAATCAGAAACTTAATCCGATTATAGAGAAGCTGAAAAGAGAATTTTTACTCCGAGACGACCAAATTATTCAAGTTCCGGTGATGTTTGGCTACAGCGGCTATGCTTGGTGGCCTAATATGGTCAATTCGGTGCCAGTTAACGGCAAGTTGTTAGTTTCAAATCCGCGCGGGCCAATGATTGAGGGTGTAGATTACACTCAGGAAAGATTGCGCCAACTGCTGCTTCCTGCTGGCGTCAGCGTTAGTTTTCTGGATGACAGATATTATCAAGAATTGAAAGGAAACGTGCAGTCGGCGACGAATACTGTGAGGAAGCCTGAAGATCGGCCTTTTTGGCAGTCTTTGCCTAATAATTGAACCCAGCAGTAATTTGCGATCGCAATTTGTACTCAATATTTACGGAAAATGGGTAAATTGCGATCGCCGCAGCCGATAGATTTCTCGCTCGACAGGGACGGCATTTTGTCAAGGGCCTTGCCGTATTGGTGCAGTGCAGGCGATCGCACCAGTAACGTAAAATGTCTAAAAGCGGTCTTTGTAAAATAAATTTAGCCCCATGAGCGACGAACAGGAAAAAAAACAAATTTTTACTCAGCAACCGGAAACAATTTCCACTGCTAGCGATGAGTTAGATCGCAGTGAAATTGACAGGACAGATTCAACTTCCGCATCAGCAGAAACTCCCGCCGAAATTGCCGCGCCCGAAGATATTTCAGCCCCAATCGATGAGGCCGAAACAATTCCACTTACCGCCGATAGCGCCCCGGAAACCACTCAACTTCCAAGTTATCCGACTCCAACAATTCCAACTGCCAACTCCGATCCAAAACCAGCCCGCTCTTGGCAAATCTTAGCAGTTTTTCTCAGCGGAATTTTGGTCGGTTCAGTCCTGAGTCTCGGCAGTTTGCTAGGGTGGAGAATGTATCAGGAAAGAGCGAACCTTCAAATCAAACTACCCGCTGACGTACCCCTTCCCGAAAGCCCTCCCCCTGTCCCAGCAGCGCCCGCCAACCGCCTGCCCGGACTTCCCCCAGCACCCGGCCCGGCACGGCCCGCCGATCGCCAACCGTCGCCCAATCCCACTCAAATACCATCTCTGTCAGGGGTTCCGCAAATTGCTTCGCCGTCGCCGTCGCCGTTGCCTTCTCCTTCTCCTTCTCCCGCTGTGGTTGAAACCCCTGTAACCGAGCGAGTGTACTTTCAAGCTGGTGCTACGGGAACTACTCTAAACAGTAGTTTGCGAGCCAACATATCCAAGCGCTATTTACTGGAGTGCAATAGCGGCCAAAGCATGACAATAAATGTTCAACAAGGTCAAGTTAGTGCAGCAATTATTGCTCCTAACGGTGAAAAAATAGGTACTGCAAATAGTACCAGTCAGTGGCAAGGTCAACTAGCCAGCAGCGGCGATTATACTATTGAAATTTCCGGCGACCGCCAAGCAAACTACGGTGTTAGAATTGAAGTCAAATAGCAAGTACAATTGTATCAGGGGGTAGTTACCCAATACATAAACCCGCCCTGGTTGCGAATTACAAATTACCCATTACTAATTACCAATGGTCGCACAAGTATCTCCAAGCATCTATGAAGCAAAAACTCAAGAAATTGCCAAAGAAATCCTGCGGGCAACTCAAGAGAAAAAGCGATCGTTTTTTGGCCAACTCCAAGACCAAATGCGCTGGGATGACAAACTGATGGATTGGGCGATGGCTAGCCCAGGACTGCGGGTGCAGTTGTTTCGATTTATTGACTGTTTGCCGGCCCTCCGCAGCAGGCCGGAAATTGCCCGCCATCTGCAAGAATATCTGACCGCCCAAGAGGTTGAATTGCCCGAAGCCTTGAAAAAATTGCTCAACTTTGCTAGCCCTGATTCAGTTCCGGGTCAATTGGCGGCGACGACGGTTGCGCCTGCTGTGGAAACTTTGGCACACAAGTATATTTCTGGGGAAAATATCAAGCAGGTAATTAAAACCTTAGAGCGACTTCGCAAAGATAAAATGGGTTTTACAGTTGACCTTTTGGGGGAAGCTGTCATTACTGAAGCGGAGGCGCAAATTTATCTTAACCGCTATTTGGAATTGATGGAGGAACTGGCTAAGGCAGCGAAGAATTGGCCGCAAGTAGATGCAATTGATAAAGCTGATGATGAAACTTTGCCGCGAGTGCAAGTATCCGTAAAATTAACAGCTTTTTATTCTCAGTTTGACCCTTTGGATGCTAAAGGTAGCGAGGAGAAAGTAAGCGAGAGAATTCGCATTTTACTGCGCCGCGCGAAGGAATTGGGAGCGGCCGTTCATTTCGATATGGAACAATATGCTTACAAAAGTTTAACTCTGAGCATTCTCAAAGACTTATTGTTAGAAGAAGAGTTTCGCAGTCGCACGGATATTGGAATTACATTGCAAGCATATTTGCGCGACAGTTCCCAAGATTTGCGAAACCTGATCTCCTGGGCAAAAAAACGCGGAAATCCGGTAACAGTGCGTCTGGTAAAAGGCGCTTACTGGGATCAGGAAACTATCAAAGCGATGCAGAAAGATTGGCCGCAGCCGGTCTACAATGACAAAGTTGCTACCGATGCTAATTTCGAGCAGATGACGCAGTTGCTGCTAGAAAATCACGAATATTTGTATGCAGCTATTGGCAGTCATAATGTACGATCGCAAGCGAGGGCGATCGCCATTGCCGAAACTCTCAATATACCGCGCCGCCGCTTTGAAATGCAAGTGCTGTATGGCATGGGCGACAAATTGGCTAAGCTTTTGGTCGATCGGGGTTATCGCGTCCGAGTCTACTGCCCCTACGGCGATTTGCTGCCGGGAATGGCTTATTTGATCCGCCGTTTGCTGGAAAATACCGCCAACAGTTCTTTCATCCGGCAAAGTTCCGAAGAAATGCCGATCGAACAATTGTTAGCCGCGCCCGTTGCTAATGGAAATGACCAGCTAGTTTACAGCAAAGTATTTCCCAACGTTGCCGATACAGACTACGCCAATACCAAATTGCGGCAACAAGCAGAAACAGCCATCAAATCAGTGCGCGCCAACTTAGGTAAAACCTATTTACCGCTTATCAATGGCGAGTACCAAAATACTGAAGCAACAGTTAATTCTCTCAACCCTTCCAATCCCACAGAAGTAGTTGGCACCATCGGATTGCTTTCAGAAGAACAGGCCAAACAAGCCCTGGAAGCAGCAAAATCAGCCTCCACCAGTTGGCGGAGAACCCCCGTTCGCCAGCGCGCCGGCGTCCTCCGCAAAGCCGCTGAGTTGATGGAACAGCGGCGGCACGAACTGTCAGCTTGGATGGTGTTTGAAGTCGGAAAACCCGTCAGAGAATGCGATGCCGAAGTCTCCGAAGCTATTGATTTTTGCCGCTACTACGCCGACGAAATGGAACGGTTAGAACAAGGGAAAAATTACGACATCCCCGGAGAAACTAACCGCTATAGCTATCAGCCGCGCGGCATTTCTTTAATCATTTCACCTTGGAATTTTCCCCTAGCAATTCCCGTTGGCATGACAGTTGCATCGCTGGTGGCAGGTAATTGTACTTTGCTCAAACCTGCGGAAGTTTCCTCAGTAATTGCAGCAAAAATCACAGAAATTTTGCTCGAAGCGGGAATCCCCAAAGGGGTATTTCAATACGTGCCTTGCAAAGGTTCAACCGTCGGCGCTTACATGGTGAAACATCCCGATGTTCACATGATTACTTTCACCGGTTCTCAGGAAGTGGGCTGTCAGATTTATGCCGATGCTGCGATTTTGCAGCCTGGACAAAAACACCTGAAACGAGTAATTGCTGAAATGGGCGGCAAGAATGCAATTATTGTCGATGAAAGTGCGGATTTAGACCAAGCAGTTGCAGGCGTAGTTTATTCGGCATTTGGATACAGCGGCCAAAAATGTTCCGCTTGTTCGCGAGTAATTGTGGTCGAATCTGTGTACGATAATTTTGTGGCAAGATTGGTAGAAGCGACGCGATCGCTCAATGTCGGCCCAGCAGAAAATCCCGGCACTCAAGTCGGCCCTGTGATCGATGCAAATGCCCACTCGCGCATCCGCGAATACATCGAAAAAGGTCGCGCTGAAGCTAAGATAGCTTTAGAAATGCCGGCACCGGAAACCGGTTATTTTGTCGGCCCAGTCATTGTTACGGAAGTATCGCCGACAGCAACTCTCGCCCAAGAAGAAATTTTCGGCCCAGTTTTGTCGGTGATTCGGGCAAAAAATTTCAGCGAAGCGATTGTTATTGCTAACGGTACGAATTTTGCTTTAACCGGCGGATTGTATTCTCGCACGCCTTCGCATATCGATCGAGCCGCATCCGATTTTGAAGTCGGAAATCTGTACATCAATCGCGGAATTACCGGCGCTGTGGTATCGCGGCAACCCTTCGGAGGATTCAAACTTTCGGGAGTTGGTTCTAAAGCAGGTGGCCCGGATTATTTGCTGCAATTCCTCGAACCCCGCACGATAACTGAAAATATTCAGCGGCAGGGTTTTGCGCCGATTGAAGGAATCGATGATTAATCATTCCTTTGTTGGCAGTGAGGACTGAAGTCCTCTCTCTGGCTGTTAAGTTGGTAAGGTGCGCTAGGCGCACCTTACGGCTGGGGTAACAGAAAAAATTTGTGCGAGATTAGCTAGTTATAAAATGGAATATACGAAAGATCGCGATCGACTAAATTCTCACAACCCTCCACTTGACAAGTGGCTGCGATTTTTAATTATAGCCGTATTAGTCATAGGCATTTTATTTCGATTCGCCAATCTCGATCGCAAATTTTACTGGATCGACGAAACATATACTTCTTTGAGAGTTTCCGGCTACACCGAAGCCGAAATAATCAAACAAATTTCGTACCAGAAAATAACCTCGCCTGCGGATTTACAAAAGTATCAGCAGATAAATTCAGAAAAAACTGTAAGGGATACCCTGAATTCTTTAGCAACAGAAGACCCCCAACACCCGCCGCTGTATTACGTACTAGCGCGGTATTGGGCGCAATGGTTCGGCAGTTCTGTTGCAGCAATGAGAAGTTTGGCCGCCGTGATTAGCCTGCTAGTATTTCCCGCAACTTATTGGCTGGCTTGGGAGTTATTTGAATCTTCAGCCGTAGCGTGGATGGCGATCGCAATTTTCGCAATTTCTCCCTACCACATCCTATTTGCCCAAGAAGCGAGACAGTACAGTTTGTGGACAGTAACTACTATTTTATCCAGTGCAGCCTTGCTGCGAGCAATGCGCCCTGATTCAACTCAAAATGCTGTCGCCCTCGTTCTTTCCTGGGCGCTTTATGCAGGCACAGCAACACTGGGATTTTACACACACTTGTTATTTGTCTGCGTCGCTGCCGCCCACGCTATCTACGTCGCAGTTATTGCCAACTGGCGCGATATAAAAACATTCATTTCCTATTATGTAGCATCTTTAATCGCTTTGATCGGCTTCATGCCTTCCCTGGTACATACTGTAGAAAACTTCAATCAAGTTAGAAGCACAACAGCATGGGCAGAACAAACAAATTACTTAAGATTAGTCAGCCGGTGGGTTGGTTCTATCAGCATAGCATTTTTTGATATTGGCATTGATGGAACTGCCAACGCCACACAACTAGCTTTGCTAATTCCAGTTGGTATCATGATTTTAGCTTTGGTCGGCTATGCCCTTTATTATCTATTCCGAAAAACACCAAAGCGAGTGTGGTTGATTGTATTGTTATTAATTGCAACAACTGCTTTGTTTTTAGCAGTACCCGATCTAATCAAGGGTGGAAGGCGATCGGGAAATCCGCGATATTTAGTTCCTTGTTATGTGGGAATTCAGCTAGCAGTGGCTTACCTGCTGTCTGCAAAAATTAGTCACAATTTGGAGAAGTTAAAACAGCCAAAACTGTGGAAAATCGTTATAGTTGCAGTTTTGTCCGCAGGTATTATATCCGGTGGAGTTAGTTCTCAAGCAGATATTTGGTGGAATAAAGGCAGCGGTTGGTTGGGTGCCTTGGAAGTAGCCGCGAATGTCAATCAAGCCAGCAATCCGCTAATTATCAGCGATGCCAATATCGCATATATCATGCCTTTAAGTTATTACCTAGAACCCAAAGTCAAACTGCTAATAGAACCCCACTGTTACACTTCTTGCTACAAAAATCGAGAATTGCTAAAGAAAAAACCCCAACCCCCGCAAATTCCCGGCGGTTTCAGTGAGTTGTTTTTATACAGACCGTCCTCTACTTTGCGCTCGGCAATTCAGCAACAAAACTATCAAATCGATCCGGCTGACACTAATGTCGAGCTTAATCTGTGGAAAATTACCAAAAAATAATCTCAAACATTAAGGCAAAAAACACGGGTTTGCTGCCAAAAAATAAATGTCTTATTCACTGCGACATACTGACCATAAACGGCATTTTTGGAAGGTATGTCGCAAGTAGAGTTCGATAGATTTGCTTTTCGTGATAAGCTAAAAGTTAAGAATCAAAAATAACATCAAAAATCTCAAATGACAGTCACTGAAACCTCCAACATTCGTAAACTGCTGTGCGATCCCGACTTAGGACTGATTCCTCACCTAGAAAAGTGCCTGAAAGATTTGCACTCATCTGCGATCGCCAGTGGAGAGAAATTCAAGGTAGAACCTTACGATATAGAACTCAAAAGCTGCCACACCCAGAAGCATCCCAACGACCAAAAACCTCTCGTCACCCAGTCAGTGTTAATAAAAGTTCCCCTGACTGGGAAAGTTCAAGACAAGATGCACCTATATCTGATCGCAACTGAGTTGCAGAACCAAATCGACATTAAAATTATCGACTGGAGTGCCTTAGAACGCCGCCAATACGACATTCAGGGCATCCCCTTAAAGCAGCCGATCACAAAAATAGACGGCCAGATGAATTACGAATTAGTATTCGATCGACCAAGCTACTGCTGCATCACCCTGTGCCGCCAATTTGACTTAACTTACGCTGCCAATTTTTAATACCAATTCCCAAAAGTAGGGACACGGCATTCCGTGTCCGGGGCGGGGAGTATGACACGGCATTGCGGTGTCCCTACGGTTCGCTTTTAATAATTGGTAGAAGATTGAGGATTGGAGATCGCACCAAATCCAATTCAAACCGCTCGATTCGCAGTTTCCGCAAGAACCCTCTTAATATCACCAGGAGTCAGACTCGGATTAGCTTGCAACATCAAAGCTATCACGCCGGATACTTGTGGCACTCCCATTGAAGTACCCGCAAAATATCGATAGGGAATCCCCGGTTGAGAAAGCGGCACAGTTGAATAAACGTCACCAGAATCCGTCGTCCCACCGTCGCCGCCCGGAGCAACAAAATAATTAATAGTCTCCGCACCCGCCCGGTTAGAATAATCCGCAAACAAGCCATTTCGGGTAACACCACCGACAGCAATTCCTACCTCATTGGCAAACCGAGCCGGATAATCTACTTGTGGGCGAGCATCATTTCCTGCCGCCGAAATCACGATCGCCCCTTGAGCTTCGGCCGCTCGAATCGCATCCAATTCTTGAGCATTCAACTGTAGACCGCCCAAACTCACATTTATTATCTTTGCTCCATTTGCCACCGCATAATTAATCGCATTAATTTCATCCCGAATTTTACCCACCCCTGCCCCATCAAGTATTTTCACAGGCATAATCTTCGCAGTCGGAGCCGTTCCAGTAATCCCAACCCCATCTTTTTTCGCAGCAACTAAACCCGATATATGAGTGCCGTGATTGTTATCATCCATCGGGTCATTATCGTTGTTGACAAAATCCCATCCCCGGAAATCGTCAACAAAGCCATTGTTGTCATCATCAACCCCGTTGCTAGCTTTATTGCGACCGATCGCATCAACACCGGTTTCCCCCGCATTGCTCCAAATATTCCCCGTCAAATCCGGGTGATTGTAGTCAACTCCGCTGTCGATAACTGCCACCACAATTCCGTCTCCAGTCAAGCCCCGGGCCCAAACCTCTGGAGCTTTAATTAAATCTCTGCCCCACTCGTCGCCGCCCAAGTCGGGAACATCAGGAAAAGTTGCAGTACCTTGAGCTTTAGCAACTGCCGCTGCTGCATTCACCAAACCGAACCCAAAACGAGAGTCAAAACCCTGCAAGTTGCTCGCATTGTTAGTAAAAACAGTTGTAGGATTTGCAGACAGATTGAGGGAGAAATTTGTACTGCCTTGGTATTGATAAACTCGGACAAAGTAAGTTCCTGCGCCTAAACCGTTGATGTCGATCGACTCCGGCGATAAATCCACTTCTTGAGAAGAAGCAATAATGTCGGTGAAGTCAATAGAATTGTCGCCATTAATATCTTTAATCACAGCAACGTCAACATCCGCCGTCAAACCGCTGACAGTTAATTTAAAGTCGCTAGTTGCAGGCAAAGTAAAGCGGTAAAGGCCGTCTGGCCGGGCGTTGCTAACTGAATCTGCGATCGTTTGAGTGTCGCCCAAAACCCCTAAATCGCGAGCTTGATCCAGTTGGTTGCCCAATACGGTAGTTGCAGAGATGAATGTATCGGCGAGGTCTTGTGGAGATGCGTTGGCTACCAAGCCTAAAATAGCATTGGATTGGCGAATTTTAATTAATGTATTGGAAATACCGCGGGCGATCGATATTTCTTCGAGAATCAAGTCAGCTTCGGTAAGGTTGTCAGTCAGGCCGATCGAATCCACAAAACTGTTAAAGTCAGTAATAACGTCAGCAGCAGCCGGATCGGAGACTGCGGAGTCGCTGCGGAGGACAAAGGTATCTGGGCCCAAACCCCCTGTCAGCGTATCTTTGCCCCCATCGCCCACTAAAACGTCGCTGCCGTCGCCACCGTTGAGGGCGTCTCCTCCCTTGCCTCCTTGCAAGGTATCGCTGCCGCCATCGCCAAACAGGATGTCGCTGCTGACACCGCCGTTAAGTACATCGTTGTCCGCACCCCCTAACAGCGTATCGGAATTGCTGCCGCCGAGAATGCGATCGTTACCATTATCACCGCTAATTATTTCGGCATCCGACGAACCAACAATAAAATCGTTGCCGCCGAGGGCAAAAAATCCGTTAGGATAAGGAGTCAAAAAGCCCGGAGTCAAAGCGAAACTATTGGGGCTATCATCTAAAAGATAGGAAAGACCGTCAGGGCTCGGGCCGGGCATAGAAATGTACTCCTAGCGAGGTATATCGATCTAAATTTTAGATTTTAAATTTAAGTTTGTGGTTAAAAACGCCCTAAATAGTCTGTAAAGCGGGCATTACGCACAGTCTGTAGAGGTCTGCACAGGTTAGGTTAAACAGATTTATTCCATCATATCGTGCCGTGTAAATCAACCACAATTCCGCCTTTGCCCATCTTAAATATAAAATCTAAAACAGTATAACTTAATCCCAAATTCAAAATCGGGATCGGAAAATGGGAAAACCACACTTGCATCGAATTCATAATTTTTTGAACATAGCGAAGTCGCATTTAAAGCCTTATTTGCGCTATTTGATTTTGGGCGGGACGTTTTTATTTATTGCCAAAGCTTTTTTAACTCACTGGCGAGAAGTCGCGAATATCCAAATTCGAGCCGAAAGTTTTCCGTTGCTGGCGATCGCCCTCGGCGTCACTTTATTTTCTCTAATTTTTGTCGGCTGGGTGTGGATGTTGATTTTGCGGGAATTCCGCCAACCTGTAACTGCGGCGTGGGCGATTCAAGTTTTTCTCAAAACTAATATTGCCAAGTATTTACCGGGGAATATTTGGCATTTTTGGGGTCGAATATTGGACGCGAAAAAGGCAGGTATTTTCCCGAAAGCTGCTACTCTCAGCGTGTTACTGGAACCGCTGCTGATGGCTTCGGCGGGCGTTTTGATTGGGTTGATTTGTTTTGACAAATTCAATTGGTTTTTGCGGATTGTCGGTTGTGCTGCTATTTTAACGGCGATTCATCCCCGCATTTTAAATCCGATCGTTCTCTTTGTAGAGCGGTTGAAGTTATCCAAGAACAATGGGGAAAATTCAAAGGCTGGGGAGGCTGCGGAGAAGCAACTAAATTTGCTTACAGAGTCTACCTCCAATCTAGCTAAAAAAACATCGAATGTCAAGTCCCGACACAAAATAAATTTGCCAATTAAACGCTATCCTTTAGTGCCGTTAATCGGACAAATGTGTTTTATCGGATTGCGGGGCTGCGGTTTTTTGCTAACGGTAATGGCTTTAACTCCGGTGAACTTTAGCAATATTCCTAACTTGTTCGGTGCTTTTTGTTTTGCGTTTGTTGTCGGTTTAGTCGTACCGGGTGCACCGGGGGGAATGGGAGTATTTGAAGCAACGGCGATCGCCCTGCTGTCCGATCGCTTTTCTACGGGTATAATTCTGAGTGCCGTGGCTTTGTATCGGATAATTAGCATTCTGGCGGATGTTTCGGGTGCTGCTTTGGCAAAGCTCGATCGCCAGCGAAATCAGCGCAGTCAAAAAAGGCGAATTTGAAATCAAATATTTGAGGAATATAATTTGCGGCGTTCGAGGAAACCCTGAATCGGGCAATGTAGTAAAAGCTATAATCGAAGTCCTGAGTTCCAACTCACAGACTGAGGTAAATTACTTGAACTGTGGCTGACCGTGTAAATCCAATCATCTCAGTGGCAGCAAATTCATCACATTACAGGTTCTTTGAAATAATAACTCTAACCTCCGGTTAGCCATGACTCATAACAACAATCGAACGACAACAATTCGTTACCTTCTAATTACATCAGGTGTACTGGCGATCGGCGGATTAGGCTATCTTGCTTATACCATGTTGCACCAACCCAACGAAGTACGCTTCTACGAATCCGAACAGCAATGTATTGTAGATGCGACGAACCAAAGCAACGGGTTCACAAAAGAGCAGTGTCAGGCCCAGTTCCGGTACGCAATGCAGGAATACGAACGCATTACGCCCGTGTATCGCACGCAGCCAGAATGCCAAGAAGACACAGCAAGCATTTGCTCGCAGGTATCGAATTCCAGCGTTGCTACCCCCGGATGGCGACCAGACTTCGGCGGCTTCTATTTCACCGATGATGTCGATGATGATGCCCCTGCAACAGTGGTCAACGGCGTCAACGGCGGCTCCTACACGGTTTATCCAGTGCAACCCGTTTACCGCTCCCACATCGGAATTGTAACTCCAGATAGAACCCTGATTACTCGTCCCCTACCAGGCATACCGCTAGATTCTCCCTACTTTTCCCCCAGTCGCGACACCCCAAATCGCCCCCCAGGCCACGCAGCTCGGGGAACTATCAAGGGACGAGGGAGCTTTGGTAATGCTGTCCGCTCCACGGCTCCTTTAGGAAGCGGAGGCAAGTGATGCAAGCATTTTTGAGCGGCGATTCTTCCCACAACTATTTTTTCTCTAATTCTTTTCTCTGTTTTTGTAGATCCTTGAGTTCCACACCACTAGCAAGGCCCTTCAACCATGTATCCCTTTTTGTTTCAGCGACGACGCAACTGGCAGCAGCACGTATTAGATAACGCCTACCAATGTCAGCCTCTTGCAGACATCAACCAACGCTACTGGGCAGAAGCCTTACACCGTCCCTTTGGGGTGATGTTTTCGCGCCAGGAAGAGGCGAGGATCTGGGATGCTACTGAGGCTCTTTGGGATATGTGTCGGGAATTTTTGGACTGGTTTTTCACCGCCGATGGTCTAGAAAATCGGATGAAAAAACTCGCTATTCCCCCTGCTTTCTGGGAAGCAATTCAGGTTTCGTGGGATCGGGTTTACGAAGAAGAAGATATGTCTCTTTATACCCGTTTCGATCTTGCCGTCACTGAAGATGGAAAAATTAGCCTTCTAGAAATCAACGGCGAAACTCCTCTCTTGGGTGCAGAAACAGTCTATCAATGGCTGTGGTTAGATGACATGAAAAAAACAAGCCGAGATTTGCGATCGCTTCCCAACGATGCCAATCAGTTCAACAACTTTTGGGACGAAGTTGCGGGTCGATTCCGCACTCTAAGTCGTCATTATGATTTAAAGCAGTTCGGCCTGAGCTTGTTAATTGACGAGCATCTGTCAGAAGATACCGAGATGGCAGGACAACTGGTCGAAATTATTAATCAAGAATTGGGAAACGATCGCTTTTTCACCCAACTTGTAGGATTGCGTAACCATCTGGGCGTGGATGAAGAAGGATTTTTTGTCGATCAATTCAATAATCGGATCTTGCGGCTGTGGAAAATCGTCGATTGGCTGGATTTGCAACTCGCCAGCCAATCCTTTAACGCAGATGAAGCCCTAGCATCGCGCCTGATAGCAGGGGACGTGAAAATCATTGAACCGCTGTGGAAACAGATTTTAAGCAATAAAGGATCGATGGTGTGGATGTGGGAATTATTTGGCAACCACCCAGTTTACGCTCAATTCTTGCTACCCACTTTCTTCACAGATACTATCTCGATCGAATCCACAGCATTACTGACCCAAATGCACGTCAAAAAGCCCCTCGTCGGTCTAGAAGGTGTTGGGGTTTCTATTGAAACAGGCGATTTTGTTGCCGGAGCCGTTCACGCCCGCGAGGCGATGGGCTACGATCGCGAAGGATTCATTATTCAGTCCTATCAACCCTTGCCCGAATATTTTGGCTACCACTTCGTCGTAGGTTCCTGGATTGTCGGCGATACTCCATCTGGCATCGTATTGCGCGGAGATACCAATCCGATCACCGGACGACATTGCTTAATCGTTCCGCATATCGTGAGCGATCGTCTGGTGAATACTTAACTTCTAATCAGAAAAACTATGAAATTACAAACTCATGATGTCCGGGGAATTCCGATTCTTAGCAGTGAGTGGAGTGTAGATGAATTTATTGCCGATGAGTTGAAAATTCCCGAAGTCGCGCCTGCAATTCAAGCTGGATTTATGGATCTCCTGAGCCGAGATGTGTTCTCTGAGGGAGACAGTCAGCCACTCTACGAGCATCTGCTTTCTCGCAGTTCGGAGTTCTCGTTAGAATTCATGAGTGCGATCGAACTTTGGCTGCAAGACGAATTACGGCACTACGTTGCTCTACGTAAGGTCTATCACATGGTATCAGGTTTGTCCCCAGAGGCGATCGACCAAAAAAACCAGAGTCGGGTGCATGAACTCGAACCGATCTCGTTTCTGATTGAGAACGAATTCACCATTCTAGTTGGTTTAATGTTTGACGAAATGGGTTCCGTGTGGTCTTATCACCGGGATATTAAGGAATTCTACCAACACTATGGGAAGGGCTTTGCTCGCGTAGGACATTTGGTCACGCAGGATGAGGGGCGGCATTTTAGGAATGCTGCGACTCTCATCCAACATCGCCATCCCGACAAAATCGATCGGATCGAACCCTTATTAGAAAAGATTAGCGAGATGGAAGCCCGTCTTGCTTATTATCCCAAGACTTTCTTTCTCGATCACGCTCAGGAAAGAGACCGCTTTCCGAAAGATTTTAATACCCAGGTGATTCAAAGAATTCTCTCCTTTTTCTAACAGAATTACCAAGTTAATCATCGGATCAACATTATTATACTTTCCGTGGCGATCGAGCATCTCAAACAGACGCACCCTACCGCAACTTTCTCTTTCTCCTCTAACTCTCTCTGTGTCCTCTGTGTCCTCTGCGGTTAAAAACTCTAATCTTTATCTGAATTAAAGCATTTTTTCCAGAAATTGCTTGGCGCGATCGCACTTCGGGTTACTAAAAAACTCCTGCGGCGGCACATCTTCCGCCACCTTTCCGCCATCCAGAAACAATATCCGGTGGGCGACTTCCCGCGCAAAACCCATCTCGTGAGTTACAATTGCCATTGTAATTCCCGTTTTTGTCAAAGCTTTCATTACATCTAACACTTCTTTAACCATTTCTGGATCGAGTGCAGAAGTCGGTTCGTCCATCAACAAAATTTCCGGTTCCATAGCCAAACAGCGGGCGATCGCCACCCGCTGTTTTTGTCCCCCCGAAAGCTTAGAAGGATAAACCTCGGCCTTATCTGACAAACCCACTTTTTCCAGCAATTCTAACCCCTTCAGACGCGCCTCATCCTTAGCCACCTGCTTCACCTTTACAGGGGCATACATCACATTTTGCAGCACAGTCATGTGCGGGAACAAGTGGAAATGCTGAAAAACCATACCCACTTTCTGGCGGATTTTCATAATATCTGCCTTCGGCAAAGTAATATCCACTCCGTCAATGTATATGTGTCCAGAAGTCGGAATTTCCAGTAAATTCAAACACCGCAAAAAAGTAGACTTGCCGCACCCCGAAGGGCCGATAATGGCAATCACTTCTCCTTTGTGAATCTCAGTAGTTATCTCGCGCAAAACCTTAAGATTGCCAAAAGATTTATACAGGCGATCGACCTTAACTGCTAGTTTGGAGTCTGCGTTCGAGTACATTTGCCCCCCAAGTTAAACTAAGCACCATCAAATAATAAATTGCGCCGACAAATATCAAAGGTTCAAAGTAAATATACTTTTCTGCTCCCACAATTGTAGCGCGACGCAGCAAGTCTTCTACGCCAATTACTGAAACTAAAGCTGAATCTTTGAGCAAAGCAATACTTTCATTCACCAAGGCAGGCAAGATGTTTTTCAACGCTTGCGGCAAGATAATATCGCCCATCATCAGTTTGTAGGGAACGCCAAGGGATTCTGCGGCTTCTTTTTGACCTTTATCTACGGCTTGAATTCCCGCACGAATTGTTTCGGAAATATAAGCCCCAGAATTGAGGAAAAAAGTAATCACGCCAGCTTGCAGCGCCGATATATCATACCCCGTAAGCTGCGGCGTTGCAAAATAAACTAAAGTCAACTGCAAAATTAGCGGCGTTCCTCGAAAAATTGAGGTGTAAGCAGTGGCAAACCAAAACAGCGGTTTAATGCTAGAAATCTTAAACAGAGACAGCACGATTCCCCAGATAAATCCGAGAAATGCCGACAGCAAGGTAAAAGTTAGCGTTACCCAAATCCCCGACAAAATATAAGGCAAACTCGGCAATATTTTGCCAAAATCTAACCCGAACTTGGACGCTACCGCAGGCTGATTTGCTTGAGCCGGTTCTTGCGGAATTGGTCGAGAAAACCACTTAGTAGCTAGTTCCTTAATTTGACCGCTGGCTTTCATTTGCTGGAGGACTCGGTTGAATTCTGGAACTAATCTCGAACCTTTCGGAAAGGCGATCGCCGAACCGCTTTCTTCAGTATTCGGAATTGTGTTAAATTCCAAGTCAGGGTTCGCTGCGGCATAACCCGTAGCGACAGTATCCTCAATCACTCCCGCCGCGAGACGGTTCGATTTAATTTCTTGAATGATATCAGGAATCCTATTCAGAGGAACCAGTTGCACCCCGGCCATTTTTTTCACAGCTTCCTGCTGAATACTTCCGAGTTGAACGCCTACTTTTTTCCCGGCTAAATCTTCAGCTTTCGTCAAATTGCTGCCTTTATTGGCGACAATTGTATTTTGAGCTTCGTAGTAAAGGTCAGAAAAAGCAACATTTTTTTTCCTTTCTGCTGTGGGAGTCATTCCCGCCATCACAAAATCGGCTCTTCCCGCCTGCAAAGCGGGAATTAAGCCGTTAAAATCCATGCCAATTACTTTTAGTTCGTAGCCTAATTTTTTAGTAATATATTTGGCAATATCGATGTCAAAACCGATGATTTCGTTGCCGCTAACAGCCGTATCTTTAAATTCATAGGGCGGGTAGTCTGGGGAAGTCGCCAGTGTTAAAGTCTTGTTGGCTTGGGCGTAGCTGGCGATCGCAATTAAACAAAAGGCGATCGCGATCGCCGCCGCCAGCATTGATTTTAATGTTAAACGTTTCATATCGAACATTGTCCTAAAAAATCCCCTCGCCCAGAAAACATACCACAAATCGGAATCAAGTCACCCTTGTAAAGGAAGATATATTCCTGGACGCACGGGTTTCCAGAAACCGGGTTTGATGGACAAACAAACTGCATAATTAGCCTTTAACAAGGGTAAAAAACTCGGTTATAAAGGTATTAATGCGCCCAGGGCTAAAGATAGATAATTGTGCTACTAACTTATATTTAAAAAATGTCCGCAATGCACAGTTTTTAACATTTTAGAAAGTAAAGCTTGTCCGCAAAACTCCCACCCATGTTGTACCGTTGTCCTAGTTGCGATCGGTATTTGTAATCATCCAGCATATTCCATTTGTGGGACACGGTATTCAGTAGATCAGGGCAAAAGCTGATTGGGCGCGAGTTCCTTACGATTTGTTGGAACTGATCTCGAACCGGATTGTGAATGAGGTTAAGGGGGTGAACCGAGTGGTTTACGATATTACTTCTAAGCCGCCGGGAACGATCGAGTGGGAGTAATACCATTGTCGATTATTGATTTTCGATTTGGATAGATGCCGTCTGTAAGTCCTGTGTTAATTACAGGACTTACACATAAAATTTATAGTCTAAGAGTCAACTGTCAACTGTCAACTGTGTTGAATAGTGTTGCAAAAATGCTTCCAGTTCTGTCCGTCCTTGTTGGGTAATTGAGTTGTAGCAGACTTCTTTTTGTCCATTGGGAGTGTAGAAACGATAGAAGCGTCGATCTCGATCGATTTGTCGCAGGTATACTAAGGGAACGCCAACAGATGCAAGGAGTCGGGCTTTTTTGCGATCGCGCTCCTGCACCTCTGGGCGATCGTGCCAATGAGATTGACATTCTATCACCAGTTTGGCTTTGCGACTACCACCACAGCCGCGTTCCATCAAGGCGATATCGACTCTGGAACTCACCCAAAATTTCCAAAGTTCAATGGGAAGACGGGTGAAAGTTTCTGGACGAGAACAGATGATTTCTAGGGGAACTTGGGGACAGTAACGGAAGCGATCGCCTAAAATCATTTCTAGAATATCGAGAGCGATCGTTTCTAACTCGTTGATGATTTCTCCGCTTAGGAAGTGGGGAAATGAAGACAAAGAATTGTCACAGTCAAAGGCGTATAGCATGAGTTTTATTTCCGATTAGGGTTAGTGGGAATTAAAGGGGTTGTAGATGACTGTCCAAGCATTTTCACCAATAGCGGTGGCAGTCCAAGCGCCCTTCTGGTAAGGTTTGCCTTCTTTCCGAGCGCGGTAGAGAGTTGTGGTGGATACCTCCA
>NZ_JAUBQU010000078.1:0-31278 GCF_036701435.1 Microcoleus sp. Pol12A5 | reverse complement strand
AGCGTTTCAAGTTTAAGTCTAGCTAGCTCAAGACTTAGCGTTACATAGTTTATTTTTTTCCTGTCCACCTACTTAGGATGGAAATTAAACTGGAAATACATTACAAAGCAATGGGGAATGGCAATGAGGCAAGTTGTAATTGTGGGATCGGGGCCAACTGGTGCGGCACTTGCCTTGCTGCTGGTGAAACGAGGTATTGCCACAACCTTGGTTGAGGCGGCAAAAGATTCCTACCGAGTGTTTCGCGGTGAAGGGTTAATGCCCAGCGGATTGGATGCGATCGCCCAAATGGGCTTATCCAGTATGCTAGAAGGTGTTCCCCACCGACAAATTGATGCCTGGGAGTTCGTTGTGGGCGATCGGCAACTATTTCGAGTTGATGAGCCAATGGGGTCAAATCGACCTTGTACGCTGGTATCGCAACCGCCTTTGCTAGAAACACTAATTTCAGAAGCTCAATTGCATCCTGAATTTGAATTTATCTCAGGTGTTCCCGTAAAAGATTTACTGTACAGCAACGATCGCATTGCGGGCGTAAAACTAGCAGATGGACGAGAGATTCCTGCTGCACTTGTGATTGGCACAGATGGTAGAAACTCGGTTGTACGACAGCGTGCAGAATTAGAGTTAGTAAAACAGCAGAATAGTATAGATGTTCTGTGGTTTAAACTTGCCGCTCATCCTCGGTTTGTGGCGGATAATGTATTTTATTCCATCCTGAATGGCGGTAGCGGATTCAGTGTCTTTCATGGGGCAGAATCAGGAAAGCTTCATCTGGCTTGGGTGCTATCTGCAGATGACAAAACTGATCGGAAAGACACAGACTGGGCAGAAACTTTCGCATCGCTATCGCCTGCGTGGATGGCAGAACATTTCCGCAACAGTGCCGATACGATCGAATCTCCGATGCGACTATCTGTTGTGGTTGGTCGCTGTCCGCGGTGGCATCGACCAGCAATCATACTTTTGGGGGATGCTGCACATCCCATGTCTCCGGTCCGCGCTCAAGGAATTAACATGGCGTTCCGCGATGTAATTGTGGCGGCAAATCACCTTGTACCTTTATTGAAAGCAGGGGCTAATTGCGAGGATATTGACTTAGCATTATCGCGGATTCAGGCAGAACGGGAACCGGAAATTATTCGCGCCCAACAACTTCAAGCACAAGAAGCGTGGAAAGGCGAACAACTGCGAAAAAATGGATTAGTGCGTTTATTGATGATGCAAGCTGCTCCGTTTTTGGGTGAAAAAATTAAACAATTTTGGGTAAAAGGACAGTATGAATTGCGTCAAGGAGTAACAGATGTAAAATTGGTTGTGTAAAATGAGGAAATTGAAACCTGACTTACCCGTCCCAACCAAAGAAACCGGGTTTTTACCTTTTCTGCGATGCTCTAATATCAATTCCGGTTGTATCGGAATGATTAAACCACAGAGGGCACAGAGGACACAGAGAAAGAGAAGAGAGAGATAATAATTCCGATGTTAACGGATTTGATATAACCGAGTATTTTTGCGAAAAATCCGGTTTCTGACTACCCGTCCGTCTAGGACTATAAAACTTAGGAGAAGATTTTATGCGATCGACAGCTATCAAAGGACCGATCGGCAATATTCACATCATCGAAGCCAGCCCCCCTGTCACCGCTGGGGAGTCGGAAGCGCTGCCGGTGCTGTTCGTGCACGGTATGACGGTTTCTGCGAGCATCTGGGAGGCGCAGCTTGCTCATGTAGCGCGTACCCGACGCGCGATCGCCCTTGATATGCGGGGACACGGCGATTCTGCACCGCCGGAGGACGGCAACTATGCGCCCGCCTCCTGTGCAGCGGATGTTTTGGCGGTACTGGATGGGCTGGGACTCGATCGAGTGGCGATCGTCGGGCACAGTTTCGGTGCTTGTATTGCCCTCGCCACAGCAGCCGCCGCACCGCAGCGCATCGCGCAGTTGATTCTGGCAGACCCACCTGGAGATTTTACCAAGGTGCCTGCAGAAGTGCACGAGGAACGCATCGTCCCCTACCAGAGGGCTCTGGAGACGGATGATTGGCGGGCTGCTGTGGAAACCAGCTTCAATGAGGCGCTGACAGGAAGCAGGGCCCAGACGCGCGATCGGGTTCTCGCTTGGTTGGCGGCGACTCCACAGGATTGTCTGTCTGGAATGTCTCGCGGGATGTTTGCCTTTGAAGCAGTTGATGCTCTCGATCGCTACCTAGCAGCCCCTGGAACACGAGCCCACGCCATTATTGCTCCCTCAAACACTTTTCCCTTCAGCCTCCACATCCTCCGTCCCACACTGACGACAACTACGATCCCCGACACCGGACACTGGCTGATGCTGGATGCACCAGAGGCCTTTGCTAGGGAACTTGATATCTGTTTGGAAGGTGTTTAATATATATAGCAATCCTAAATCATTTGTGAATCTCTTACCATTAAACTGAGCCAGGTATCTCTTAAAATTGTTTGAAGTTAACATAATTAGGTTTCTGCTTCCCTTAATTAATTTATTGATTTAAGGCAAATTCCCCACTCAACTCTAGTAAAAAATCGCGGCTGCGATCGATTAAAGCTTTCTCTAATTCTCGCTATTGCGCTTCTTTGCCTAAAAAGTACTGCCCGCACTTGATATTGCACAATACCTTCCTTAAGTTCTCGCAAAAAATCATGATAATCTTCAGCAATTGACGAACTATCCGCCAGAACTCACCCTCGGCAGATTTTCCGGAATCATCGCCTCTAACTTGGCACTCTCGGCAAATTGCCTCTCCAACTTCGCCGTCAAATGCAGCATCTTCTCGTCCAAACCCTCCTCCTCCTGCTCCTCCTTCCCCTCCGCCCTCACATACCTCTCAGGAGTTAAAACCTAACACTTACCGTTTTGCTTTTTTGTTGCCTTTTGACTCCGCACAAGTGTTACAACTCTTCTGGAAAGTACATTTGCAGCAAATCTCCCCCGCCCTAACCCAACCGGCCTAACTTCTCCAGAACTTAGGTAAAAAGCACCTAAAGTATGATGCGAAACTCAGGCAAAACTCTTATTCTATAAATCGATCGGGCATTAAACCGATATCCACAACCGCCAAGATTTATTGCCAAAAATTAAATCTTTCCGGCGAAAACTTGCTATTTACTGAATAAGACTTTAAAATCCAGCTATGTAAATCAAAATCTCAATGAGCAGCCCTGCAAGCACGAACCCGAAATGGGTCGCAAGTGCCAAAAAGCAGCAAAAGCTACCTTTTTTAAGTCTTTCAACAGCAAAGCATTGGCAGAAAAACCCAGGGATCGACGGTTGGCATCTTGGAACGAATGCTTTGCTCGCAATACTACAAATGTATCAAAACTTGTCAGCCAAATTTAGCCCTAACAGATGCCTAGCTGTAACTCTTGCTGCGTAAGGTTTCAGTTTGTTATTAGGCTGGTTTTATTGTCTTTAACTACTTGAGGATTCGATCGCATGATTTCGATTTCTACAACTCAATCTGATGTGGTACCTTTGTCTTCGCCAACCGTAACTGCTGCAACCCAAAGCAGTGCGGCGGCTGCAACTGGGGTGTGCGTGACGGTTCACGGTCACTTTTACCAGCCGCCCCGGGAAAACCCTTACCTGGACGCGATCGAACGCCAAGCCAGCGCCTCTCCCGCCCACGACTGGAACGAACGGATTGACATCGAGTGCTACCGCCCCAACGCCTTTGCCCGCATACTCAACGATCGCGGGGAAGTCACGGGGATCGTTAACAACTACGAGTACATGAGCTTCAACATCGGGCCGACCCTGATGAGCTGGCTCGAACGCTACGACGCGGAAGTCTACCAGCGGATTCTGGAGGCAGATCGCAAAAGCTGTCAGCGCCTCAACGGTCACGGCAACGCGATCGCCCAAGTATACAATCACATCATCATGCCGCTGGCTAACGAGCGAGACAAATACACCCAAATTCGCTGGGGGATCGCAGATTTTCGCTCCCGGTTCGGTCGCGAGCCCGAAGGAATGTGGCTCGCCGAAACCGCCGTAGACTACGCCACCCTCGAAGTTTTAGTCGCTGAAGGCATCCGCTTCATTGTCTTAGCCCCCTCCCAAGCCGAACGCTGCCGCCCGCTAATCGGGCAAAACCACGAAGGAGAACCAGCGGAAAATTCCGAATGGCACGAAGTCGGCGGCGGTCAAATCGATCCGACTCGCCCGTACCGCTGCTATTTGAAACCAGAAATGCGGTTAATGGCTGACCACCAACTCTCGCCACTGAGCTCTCACCATTTTGGCCGCAGACACTTCCAAAATTCCGAAGCCCCACCTGCCAACACTCCCTACATTGATATCTTTTTTTACGACGGCCCCATCTCGCGGGATATGGGCTTCAATGACGTTCTCAGCAGCAGCCACCACTTGGCAGGCCGGTTGGGTCAAGCAGTACGGGGAGACCACCGACCGGCTCAATTAATCTGCGTGGCGACGGACGGCGAAACTTTCGGCCACCACAAAAACGGTACCGAAAAATGCCTCGCCTACGCCTTCACAGAAGAGTTCCCCCGCCGAGGCTGGACGGTGACGAATTTTGCTCATTATTTAAGTCAAAATCCGAGCGCTTGGGAAGTTGAACTCAAACCCGTAACGGCCTGGAGTTGCTCTCACGGGGTCGATCGCTGGCAAGATGATTGCGGCTGCGGTGGCGGCGGCGAGTGGAACCAAAAATGGCGCCGCCCTCTCCGGGATACTCTCAATTGGCTGCGCGATCGACTGATTCCGATTTACGAAGAAGCGGGGCGCAAGCTGTTGTGCGATCCCTGGAAAGCCAGAGATGAATATATTGAGGTCATCCGCGATCGATCGCCCACTAATGTTGACAGTTTCCTCGAACGCCATCAAGTGCGCCCCCTCGATGCCTCCGAACAGGTGGACGCCCTGCGACTGCTGGAAATGCAGCGCCACACCCTGTTAATGTTCACTAGCTGCGGCTGGTTTTTTGAAGAAATCTCCCGGCCAGAAGGCGTGCAAATTCTGCGCTACGCGGCCCGGGCGCTGGAATTGGCGGGCGAAGTTACCGGCGTGCAGCTAGAAAAGGATTTTGTCGATCGACTAGCCCTCGTACCCAGCAACGTTTACTGTTTCACAACAGGGGCCGAAGTTTACCGCCAACTGGTGGTGACAGCCCAAATTAGTCTCCGACAAGTGGCGGCCCACTACGCGATCAGTTCTCTGTTTGCCAAATATCCCCGCGAACAGCGAGTTTACTGCTATCAGGCCGAGCAGCAAGATTTCCAAATTCAGCGCATGGGATCGATGACTCTGGCAGTGGGTCAATTGCAGTTAACCTCGGAAATTACGCGGGAAACAGAGATTTTTGTGTTTGCTGCGCTGCACCTCGGCGGCTGGGACTTCCACTGCTGCATTCAGCCTTTTGGCAGCCGCCGGTCTTACACTATGCTCAAAGAGCGGTTGTTTGGAGTTATGCAAGAAGCTTCGGCGGCCCACGCGATTCTGGAAATGGTGCGGCTGTTTGGGGATCAGTCCTTTAGCTTGCGGGATTTATTCGCTGAGGAACGCCACCGGATCGTCCAGTTGCTGAGTCAGGAAAATTTGACTCGGTTGGATCAGCTTTACACTCAGGTTTACCGCGAAAATTACGGGGTGATGATGGCGTTCCACCGAGACGAGTTGCCGGTGCCGGTAGAGTTGCAGGTAGCTGCTGAGGTGGCTTTGGGACACCGCTGTTTGACGGCGGCCAAGGCCCTGGAAGTGGAAACGGAGGATCTGGAACCGCTGCTGGCCGAAATTGAGGCGATCGCCACTGAAAGCGGCCATCTCCGCTGTCGGTTGAACGTTCCCGAAGTCAAGGAAATTTTGGAAAAGCTGGTTTGGCGATCGCTTGACGCGCTGCTGCAGGCAGGATCGGGCGTGGATGAGCGCTCGCCTGTCAAGTTGGAAGCTGAGATATGCACGATCGAGCGTTTGATTGCGGTGGGCGATCGGCTGAGTCTGGGTTTGTGTTTGGACAAATCGCAGGAACTGTATTTCGATTCTCTGTACAGTCAAATTGTGCCTCTGTGTTTGGGCTGGCTGCAACGGCAAGATGCCTCGGCGGGCGAAACTGCGGGGGCTGCTGTTGCCTTGGAGATTGCACGTTCAGGCGGCGGCTGGGAGTTGTCTTCGATCCGGCAGTTGCTGGAGTTGGGTCAAACCTTGGCTGTTGATGTTGAGTGCTGGTTAAATCAGTTAAGTTAACAGTTTCCCGATTAGCCTGCATCTATTCCCGCCCATGAGAATCCGCCCGATCGAGCTTTAAAAGCCGATCGGGGCTGCGGGTTCAACCGAGAATGGATCGACATTTTAGCTGACGTGGATCGCGGCTGGGGATCGAAGCACCGACAGGGAACCGCCAACTTTGTTTAAGTTTTCGCTCTACTTGTGGGAAGATAAGAAAACTGTCGGCAAAGCCTATAAGTGTTAAGCACCCGTAAGCTTTGCAGAGTTTTGAAGAGAGAACACTAAATATAAGTCTATGAAAGTTGGCGATCGCGTTTGCATTAAAAACTCTGTTGTTGTCTACCACCATCCTGAAAATCGCAGTCAACCATTTGATATTAAGGGTATGGAAGGAGAAGTCGTGGCGATCGTTCACGAATGGCACGGCCGACCTGTCAGTGCTAATTGGCCGATTCTAGTACAATTTGACAAAAAATTTCGAGCTCACCTGAAAGAGGATGAGGTTGAATTGATATCTTCGGAAGTCTAGCTGTCTCAAAAGTTGAAGCCGGAGCCCAAAGACAATATCAAATCCCGTCAGTCGATTTTAGATTTTAGATTTTAGATTTACTCCACAGATGAATCTGGAAGCTTGAACTAGGGTCTAAAATTTTCCGCCGATAGCGACTCCTGTCGGAAAGCAAGTATCCATTTTTGGGCGGGAGTCATATAGCTATTGTACAGTTTGTAGTTAGGACTTCAGGTTTTTCTGTGGCTTTTAGTCGATCTGCAGGGCTAAACTCCTTACTACAAACCATCTTTTTTATTTAACCCTTAATTTTTCGACCGTCCGCGGCTAAACCAACCTAAAATATTCCAATCTCCCTGCATTTTCTGCAATTCTTGCTGATGCTGCTTGGCTGTAGCGTAATACCACTGGCAGTGAAGTTCTAGTTCTTGACGGTACTTAATTTCATAGTAAAACTCGCGGACAATTTGGTGTCTCTGAAAAATTTCGGCCGCGGGAGTCGGTTCTGGGGCAATGTTTTGCAACTCGTGGGGCAGCATGATTGTTTGGGGGCGAGTGTGGCTAATATTGGCTGTATTGACTTTAAGCTAGCACACTGAATCAATTTTGGATTTGGGAAGTGACTTAACGGTTGAGACTACTTAAATTCTTCCACCCAAAATCCCAAATCTCAAATTATGTTAAAGCCATCCCCGCAGGCGATAAACGATTATGCCGATGTATTCTTTCAAAGCTTTAGTTGACTGGTTTAACTCATAGGTATCCGGCAATAAATTCAAGGCGACTGCTTGCCAATTTCTTTCGGATGCTGCGATATCCTGCTGGGTTATCTGAAAGTCTGTTGGCGCTGCAATTGCTTTTATTCCCTGACGCTGGAAAATTAAGAGCGATCGAGTCATGTGCATCGCCGATGTCACTAGCAAAACAGGTCCTTTTATGCCTTTAGCATTTAAAATTTTCCGCACGTTGACGGCATTTTGATAAGTGTTGTGTGAATCGGGGTCTTGCAGAATTGCTGATGCCGGTACACCCATTGTTTGGGCAATTTCTGCCATGTCTGCCGATTCTGGAGCCCCGCCGCCTTTCCAATCTACTCTACCGCCGCTGAGAATTAGCAGGGAAGCTTTGCCTTGCCGGTAAAGTCGGGAACCGTAGATTATTCGATCGCCCGCTTCCGCTAATTCTACCCAAGGACGGGGAGGTAAAGCTGCTTTGACACCGCCGCCCAAGACGATTATCGCTTCAGCTTGTGGGAGTTCGGCGGTTGGTAAGTTTTGCCATTCGAGCGCTCGAACTAACGATTTTGAAACCCAACCGCTACTTCCGAGGAGTAAAATAATTAGAGCCGCAGCAATTGGCGCCGCCGCCCATTTGGGACGCTTCCAAAGTGTGATTAAAGCCGCCATCATTAACAGGCAACTCAACCCCAAAGGATAAATAAACAGCGGCAGGAGTTTCGAGAGAAATACAAACATTAAGCAAGTAATTCAAATTGCTCGTTAGCGGTAATGGGTAATGGGTAATGAGCGATCGTTAGTCGCTAATCTGTAATTAGTAATTTAAGTGACGGGAGTGGTTAATTTTTAGTATAGAGTTGTGAATTATGAACTCTTTAACTTAAAGCTTACAACTCAATACTCAAAACTATTTTCGGTGCTAGCGACGATCCTCTGGTCCAGATAACCAGCCAAACAATGTAGCAGCATCACCCCTAGAGGTTTTGCTATATTTATGGCCCTCCCTTTGCACTACTTCTTTGTTGAGGATAGCATCGGAGGTTTTGTCCTTGGAATTCATATTCGGGTTGAGTAGTAATTCGTTGTGCCACCAAGCGACAATTAAACCTGCTGCCACGCCACCGATGACACCAAGGCCCAGACTCAGGGGCAGCGTACATCCTACTAAGCGAAACCCAACGGTAAACAACACAAACCATATCAACGCGGGGCTAAACCCCTTCGAGTCTCCGGTAAATTTTGGCATAAGCTGCAACTTTTTTTTGTAATAAAACAGAAAGATATTTACAATATTACCAGAGAATCAAATTGCCAAGGGCGATCGCTCTGCAACTACTGCCCACAAATCACGTTTAATTGTACCTCTAACTCTTGCGCGGTATCTACAATCGTTACAGAAATTTGCTCTAATTCCGTAAAAGGTTCAAAAGCTGATTGCTGCGAACTCAATAGTTCGGCTGTCGCGTCGGCAATATCGCCTCTGCGCTGTTGCAGTCGTTCTCGCAATACTTCAATTGGTGCGGTGCAGTAAATGATTTGCAGGGGCAACCCGTGGGATTGAGCCTGATTAATTGCATCGGTTCTCGCTTTTTGGCAATCGAACTTTGCATCTAAAATCACATTCCAACCTCGTTCAGCCAGAATTATCCCCAACTCTAACAATCTACCATAAGTCTGTGCCGTCATTTCATCCGAGTACAAATCTTCCCCCCCGCGTTCGTTTAAAGAAATTCCGCCTAAATGTTTGCGAACAGCATCGGATCTAATGTGAATTGCCCCTGTGCGGCGAGCTAAATATCGAGCTGCTGTACTCTTGCCAGAACCCGACAAACCCGACATCAAAGTTAACTTTCCCCGGTGTGGTTTTGTGTATTGCCAAGCCAGTTTATAGTAATGAGCGGCAGTTTGTGAAATCTCTGCTTTTTGGGCCGTTGAAATAGCGGCATCGTCCAACATTAACGAAGTTACTTTTGCTCTAACATAAGCTTGACGGCTCAAATACAGAGGCAACAGTTGCAGTCCTTCCCAATCCCCTGTTTGTTCGATGTAAGTATTGAGAAAAGCGTTGCCTAAGTCTCTGCGCCCGCGCGATTCCAAATCCATTACTGTAAAAGCCACATCGTACATGACATCAACAAAGCGGAAAGGCTCGTTAAATTCAATGCAGTCGAACAGTAATATTTTATCTTGCCAGAATGCTATATTCCGCAAGTGCAAATCTCCGTGGCACTCGCGAATTTTATTATGGGCAATCCGCAGGTTAAATAACTCTTGATTTTCTGCAAAAAACGCATCAGTATAATTTTTTGTTTCCTCATATTGTGTCTGAGTCTGCGGGTCGCCGATATATTTTTGGGAAATCAGGTAATTGTTTTCTATTGCTGTACGAATCTGACTGACTTTGCCAAATGTGCGAATGTAGCTGTTACTAACTGCCGTGCTGTGAAACTTTGCTACTTCCCGCCCTAAGTCTGCCATAATTTGCTCTGTTAACAGTCCCCTATCCAACAAACTAAGCAACAGCGACTCTTGAGGAAACTCCTGCATTTTTAATGCGTATTCTACAGCAACTTCAGCCGGAGTTATAGCAGGTAAGTTGCTGCCAAATTGAAACGAATCCCCAATTTTAATAAGGGGCAAAACTTCTATATAAATTTCCGGTGCAGTGCGTCGGTTCATCAGCAATTCTTGGGTGCAAAAATGCTGCCTTTTCTCCAAGGTTGAATAGTCTAAAAAACCAAAATTGACGGGTTTCTTGATTTTGTAAGTATAATCTCCTGTCAGCAAAACAAAGGAAGCATGAGTCTGAATTAGCTGCACTGGTTCTGTCACCCCGTGCGGGTAAAAGCCGGGCTGCAACATTTGCTGAATCAGAGGTGGGAGACAAGTATCAGTCATATCGATTTTAGATTTTAGATTTTGGATTGTGGATTAAATCGATTTGGGCTTGTTGGGGATTTAGATAAAGATAACTTAAAGAAAATAGATGTTGAGTTGAATTCGATTTATTATAAAGTTGATAATTAGTGTAAACCAAAAATTACTGATGACAGAAAACAATCAAGATTCCCGTTCCGTGGATGTGTTTGGCGTGGGAAATGCCCTGGTAGACATCCTAGCATTGGTAGAAGATGAATTTGTACTCGGCCACGCGCTGAATCGCGGCGGGATGACGCTGATGAATTCGGAAACGCAGGGGGGGATTTTGCACGATTTAGAACACAATTCGCTGCAAATGCGATCGGGCGGTTCGGCGGCAAATACGATGATAGGTTTGGCTCAGAGCGGCGGTAAAGCGTATTATTCGGGGAAGGTTGCTAAGGATACTAACGGCGAATTTTACCGCCAAGATTTGCTGGCGGCGGGGATTGATTTTAACGTGCATCCTGCTGCTGAGTCGAACGGGCCTACGGGTACTTGTGTAGTGCTGACTACGCCGGATGCGGAACGCACGATGTGTACTAATTTGGGGGTTTCTACTACTCTGGCTGCGACTGATATTGATGTCGATCGACTGGCTCACTGCAAGTACAGTTATGTTGAGGGCTATCTTTGGGATGCTCCAGACCCTAGAAAGGCTAGCATTGAGACGATGGAACAGTCTAAGCGTCTGGGTGTGAAGGTGGCTTTTACTTTTTCGGATGGCTTTTTAGTCGATCGCTTTGCTGATGATTTTCACAAGGTGGTTTCGGAATATTGCGATGTAATTTTTTGCAATGCTGATGAAGTTCGGAGCTTTTTTAAGGAGGAATCTTTGGAAGAGTGCGCTCGGAAAATGAGCGAAATTTCGGATTTGGCTTTTATCACTAATGGGGATAAAGGCTGCATGGTGGTGGAGAACAAACAGATTGTTGATGTGGCTGGATTTCCGGTAAAGGCGATCGATACTGTGGGTGCTGGGGATGCTTTTGCGGGCGGTGTTTTGTTTGGAATTACTAACGGTTTGAGTTCTACACAAGCGGCTCGTTGGGGCAATTATTTGGCTTCTTTGGTGGTGCAGATTCACGGGCCGCGTCTGGAGGGTTCTCAGGCTCATCTTTTGAGTAAGGTGATTTCTGGTTAGCAATTGAAATAAAATGGGCGATCGCTCTTTTTTTGATAAAGAGCGATTCCCTACCCTACCCTACGGGGAAAGGGATAGCTTCGCTTCAGGCTCTTTTTTGAACCGCAGATGAAGGCAGATGAACGGAGATCAACGCCGATGGAGCAAGGGCGATCGTGTTAAAATCAGTGAAAGCTTAATTAACCGCACTTGAAATGCTAACAACTACATCGTTTACGGAGATAGTAAATAGGGATTGAATCACGAATCAATTGCTCTCATGATTGCCCATAACTTATTCAGTCAGACTTATTTTAGCTGTTTTTTTTTGCACTTGACCACCTTTTATGGGTCAGATAATCCATAGAGTGTTTACTTTTCCAACTTATTAAACCAGCCCTAAGTAGGTGTAATGTACACCGTGCGCCTTCTACAGATAGAGTTAGCACGTAATTCCTAAACCTTACTTAATCAGATAGGGAGGTTCAGATGACCAAAATCAATTCCGATCGCACTACTGCAACAATTGGGATCGACGTTTTCGCTCAATCAAATGGGCAGTATGTTTGTCAGATTTCATCATCTCTGAGCGATCGCCCCGACGATCGCATGAATTTTTACGGACAAACGAAAGAACACGCGATCGCGATTGCTTTAGAACATTTAGCCGACGAGTATCGGGAAAAAGCAGAAGAGTCTCAAAATATAGATTCGCTTGCGGTGGAAATTTCAGATTCTGGAGAACCAATTAATAAATATTATCATGTGATTGTACACTACGAAGAAATTTCGGAAGCAGAATCTAAATTTGAGGCAGTACACAATACAATGATGGGAAATACGATAGTTGAGAATGCCAGAATTGCAGCCATTGAGATTTCTCCCGATATTGAAATCGAGCCGTTAGAGCGATCGGGACTTACGCGCAGACACTATCTGTAAGATACGCACTGCGCGCCTTACCCTACACCTCAACGATCGAAACGGGAGTTAGTTTGAGGCTATCGACTAGAAGCGATCGCATAATTTCAAATACCCATTAATCCAGGTTTCGGAGGCAAATACGGACCGAATACCCCACCTACTACACCTATTGTTTGTGGTATTTTTCTGCTGTCTCCTGATAAAAGAGTTTTGCCCTTCACATTTAATTTAGACGAACCAGAACCATCTAGCATCATTACTTTATTAGCTCCAAAATTTTTGAGAGTATCACCAGCATTATTTTGAGTGGATTTGTCAGAAGTAAACAGTAAAACACTCTCATTAATCCCATCAGAACCATGAAGATCGCCAACACCGATGAATGTTCTTCCCTGTTCCGTATTCCGTGATGCTCCATACTCTATAGGATCGTAGCTGACCAGAATATTTTTGGCTGAAGATGAATCGAATAAATTCCGATCGTAGTCCTGGATAGTTGCCCGATTGCCGAACAATTCTAACATTAGTAAACTGTCTGCATCTTCTTGAGTTTTAGCGCCAGTGCTTACTACTTGTCCATCAATTTTTAGAGAGTGAATAACTTGAGCGCTTGTATCTCCGAAGAAGCCCCCGAACCCAAAATTATTCACTTTACTCAAAAATCCCTGATCGAAGTATTGACCATTTGTAACAGAGAAAGGCCGAGGATTTTTTCCGGAAAAATCCGACCAAGCTTCATCAATAGTTTGAGTCCTAAACTCAGGACTATTGCCCTCCTCAGTAATTTCTCCATGAAGGAACTTGACGGAGGCTCCCTTGCTTAGATCTACAATTTGTACGTAGTCAGAGCCTCTGCGATAAAAATCAATACCTATTGCACTAGACAAAGACTCGAAGCCATTGGGAATAGTTCGCGGTTTTTCAGGTTTTGTACCGCTTTCAGTGTTGCCGCTGTTGCTATTTTCTCCAGGCTTGCTGTCGCCAGGATTGGATGGTTTACCAGGCTCTTGGTAAGCAGTCGCCTTACTGCCATTCCAATAGATGTGACCGCCTTCAAAGTATTGAATCTTATTACCGTTACCCCGATCGATCTCCCCGCTTCTCGGAACTCCCAACCTACCATCAAGCCCGCCTGTTTTCAAATATTCTTGACGGATCGCACCGTAAATCGGAAAAGTTCCTTTAGGACTGCTGACGATCGAACCGCGCTCGAATAGTTGATAGCTGACATTGCCTGAATAGTTGGTAACATCTGAATTAGGTTTGCCGAGCGTATTTTGATATTTGTCGTAAACCGGATAGAACTTGTCAGCAATGTTGTGACCGTTGATCGATCTTGAATTAGTTGAATTAGGTGACGGTTGCTCTGGCTTTTCGATCGAATTATCACCGCCATCAGATGCCGCTACTTCTACAGGAACCTCTATTTTTTGACCTTTAGAAATTACGTTGGGATTGGAAATGTTGTTGTGTTTGGCAATGAATTTGTAGTAATCGGGAGCAGCGCTTCCCATTGTTTCTCTGGCAATTTCGCTGAGACTATCTCCGGCTTGAATCGTGTAAGGTTGCCACTCATAAGATTTGCCGTTAAATCGATCTGCCGTAGCTCGTTCCATCGGTTTTACGAGCCCTTCGTAACCCCAAGTTTCAGGTGTTGCGAATTCTGCGCGAGTGTTTTCTTGCGGTGCTGTTTCCTTCGCTAACTGCACGGCTTTATCTAAATCCAACAATCCAAAACCTGTTTTCCGATCCCAACCCGGTAAATTGACATCGATCGCACTTTGTTTGAGAATATCAATTACTTGCCGATCGCTCAACTCTGGATTGCTTTCCCACACAACAGACGCCCTCCCAGTCGCTTTCGCTGCTGCAAAAGAAGTTCCCGTAAGCGAATCTAGATTGTTCTCCCCCTCGGCAACTACAGCATCCAAACCATAGCCGTAACTGGAATAGGACGATCGGCGCACTCCGTCAAACGCCCCAACAGTCATAATATTGTCAAACTCCTGGGAAGCTTGACCCAAAACCGACATCACACCGCCGTCGTTGCCAGCAGCAACCACCAGCAGCACTCCATTCTGACGAGCATATTCTAAAGCCGCCCGTTCTCTGGGCGTCAACTCGTAGCGAGTCGTCACGTTGCCCTCGCCGTTAACTTGAGTTAAGTCCAGGCTGAGGTTGACAATAGCATTCTGCTGCCCCCGTGCCTTAGCTTCATGCACGAAATCTGTCAGCGACAAGTCCCACTGCCCGGAACCGCTGGCGCGTCCCAGCCAAACAGGAGCGCGATCGTTAATACCGTCAATGCCAATATTATTACCTGCGCGAGCGCCAATCAAACTCCAAACAGCCGTGCCGTGTTCGTTTTCTGCATCAGACGACACTAAAGGGTTGTTGTCACCGTCAATGCGATCGCGCCCCAGTGTCACTTTAGAATAATCAAGATCCGGATTGTTGGCAGCAAACCCAGTATCGATAATCCCGATTAAAGGCAGGCTGGGCTTCTTTGGTTCTAGAGGCGGTGCAGGATCAGCAGGCGGTTGAGTTTCAGCCGGTAACTGGGTATCATCGATCGACGGCGGTGCAGGTGCAGGCGCAGGCGCTGGTGTTGGTGCAGGCGCTGGTAGCGGTGCAGGTGCAGGCGCTGGTGTTGGCACAGGCGCAGGTGTTGGTGCAGGTGCAGGCGCAGGTGTTGGTGCAGGTGCAGGCGCTGGTGTTGGTGCAGGCGCTGGTAGCGGTGCAGGTGCAGGCGCTGGTGTTGGTGCAGGCGCTGGTAGCGGTGCAGGTGCAGGCGCTGGTAGCGGTGCAGGCGCAGGCGCTGGTAGCGGTGCAGGCGCTGGTAGCGGTGCAGGTGCAGGTGTTGGTGCAGGTGCAGGCGCAGGTGTTGGTGCAGGTGCAGGCGATGGTGTTGGTGCGGGTGGAGGCGGTTCTGTATCCGCAGGCGGTTTGCGCTCATCAGGCAGTTTTGATTTGACATAATCGATTAATTTCTTACCGCCTTCAGATTTAGTCCAATCCTTAGCCGGAGTGATAACTTCTTTCACCTCCACCGCTTTGCCAGTCGCACCCGTCAAACGGAAAATCACATCATCGTAGTCGTAATCTGACAGCGGAGTAATCGATCGATCCTCGATCGCGAATGTCTTACCATCGCCAGTAATATCTGCCACCTGGCCCAACAGCCAACCATCATCCTCGTCACTGCTAGATAGCGAAAACAGCGGACTTTTGTTGCCGCCAATATCAGGCTTATCAAATACTTCCTTAACCGTGCCATCTGGCACCAGCATCACAGCAAATGCTTCTCCTGGGTTCATCGAAAACTTCTTCACACCTTTGTAGGAACCGGTGTTCAGATTTACCTTTCCTAAAGTGCCCCTGAATTGAGGATCTGTGCCTTCTGTAATATCAGAAATCACGACGTGACCTAACACCGAATTACTCAGAGCCCTTCTTGCAGCTTCTTTGATAAACTCCTCAGAGCCTGGAGTAAATTTCTCCATACCCTGCAAACTAAATATGGCTAATTGTCCTTTGAATCCGCCGCCATCATACAGGAAATCAAAGCCTACTTCACCGGCGCGATCGGGCGTAAAAAAACCGGAGTCAACCTTCAAACCCGTGAGCGGGTCAACTTTTTCGTTTACGGCCAGACTAATCTGATAGTTTGTGTCGGAGGAGATGGGAGAAACTTTGAGAGTATAGTCTCCTGCGCCCAAATTCTCGGTACTGAGAGTTCCGGGATTTTTGCCGCTAGTTGAGATCGTTTCGAGCGGCTTTCCTTGGCTGTCGAGCAGTTCCATTTTCAGACCGCCGCTATAACCTTCAGCCAAGACTTGGAAACTGCCCGAAGCAGGACGATTGAAACGATAAATGTCTGTGGAATCTAGCTTACCAACGAAATCGATATTGAAATAGTTATTCTTAAGACTGCCGAGTTGAATGTTAGACATTTTTTACCCTGCCAACAAACTTACTTGTATTTTAATCAGTCGGCATAATTGAGCGATCGACTTTCAATACATCTGGGCTGCTTCCCAGATCCGGTCTCTCCCCACAACACAGATATCCGCCCATTCAAAAATTTACGATTGTAAGCTGCTACCTATCTCTCGGAATTAAGTCTTACTTTTTTCCCTGCAAGGAAACTTTAGAGACATTACTTTTTAGGCAGAATATAGTATTAGTTTTGGTTAAAGATTTTTTGAAAGAAAGCTCATTACTACCTCCTCTCTGTTGACGATACTTTATGTGTGCAAAGTTGACAAGCAATCTGAACGATTACTAGCTTGGCGAATTTATATCTCAGTCAATGAGACAGGACTTACGCACAGCCTCTAAATATAGGATTTTGTAGGCCAATCCCCCCGCTGATGAAAGCCCCTACATCTAGATATGGTGCGTAAGTCCTGCTTGATGTGTTGTGGAATTGGCAGAAGATCCCGTTTTCTTAGTCCGCGAAGGCGGACTTTGTATGTGTAGCCGCGGTTTCAACCGCCGAGTTTCAGCCGCCGATTTTATGGACTTCAACCACTAGAATAAATCCCTCTTTCTTGCAGTTGCTGCATAAAAAACTCTTCCAAACTAGGCTTAGCCAAATTCATACCAATTAGCTGCCCTCCGGTACCGCTCAGACTAGAAAGAAACTCCTTCGGCTCGCCCTGCAAATGACCGTACCACAAATCATTATCAAGTTCCATATCCGGTATCCATTTTTGCAGGATGTTCAAGTGGCCACCCCTACCTTCAACCCGGTAAGTTTCAGTATTACCCAAGAGTTCGTCGATCGCACCAATGCAGATTAACTCACCCTTCGCCAAAATTGCCACTCGATCGCAAATCTTCTCCACATCAGACAATATATGCGAATTAAAAAAAATTGTTTTTCCTTGATTTTTCAGAGATAAAATTATCTCCCGCATCTGATAGCGTCCCATCGGATCTAAACCCGACATCGGCTCATCCAAAAATACCACATCTGGATTGTTAATCAAAGCTTGAGCCATGCCGATCCGTTGCAGCATTCCCTTAGAATACTGGCGCAACTGTTTTTTAATTGCCGCCGATTGAGATAAGCCAACTAAGTCTAGCAAATTCGGAATTCGCTGCCGCTGAATCGAGGGGGGAATTTGAAATAACCCCGCCGCAAATTGCAAGAATTCCCAGCCCGTGAGATAATCGTAAAAATAGGGATTTTCTGGCAAATAGCCGACTCGCTGCTTCACAGTGCGATCGCCCAAAGGTCTCCCCAAAAGCAGCGCCCGCCCAGAAGTGGGGCGCACTATACCCAGCAAAGTTTTCAGCAGCGTAGTTTTCCCCGCTCCATTTTGCCCTAACAACCCGAAAGTTTCCCCCTCAGAGACAGTCAGAGTGCAATTTTTGAGCGATTCAATTTTTTCATTCATCCAGAAGCCGGTACGGTAGAACTTCCCCAGATTAAATGTTTCCACTACTGGGGTAGCTCCTGGCATCTCGGTGGAAGTGGGCGCATCTATAAGAGGTTCCATTTTCGTAAGCGAAATAAGTAGCACCTGATTATATTCTATTGCATCAGTTAAGTAATAATTGCTCTTTTTAATGTTAAACTAATATTAGCTGTACTTAAAATATTCGGAATATGGATCGTTCAAAAATTATTGCTATTATCACTGGGGTGATTTCTATAATTTTAGCAGTTGCCTACCTGCTGCTCGTCACCCTCCTCGACTTCCGAGGCGAAATGCTGCCCGCACCTCAAAGTCAGTTGCCAGTCTCCATGCCACTTCAGCAATTAGGCACTGCCAACCCGACTTTGCGATCGCCCAGGATTTATTCTCAATCGTGAGAAAAATAATACAATTAAAATTCCGAAATTTCCCCAGCACATCATGTAGACAAAATTACCGATTAATTAACGATAGGTTGAGATAATCGGCTAATAATTCTCACCTATATTTTGGCTAAATAAAGTCAATTTAACATGATGGAGGACTTTAGATATGAAACCGATAATTTTAATCGCTATCTTAACTCCTTTGTTGTTGACTCCGCCCGCCAAAGCGGAAAATATTACTTGCACCAGACAACGGATTGCAACAAATTACTGCAAAGATCATATTAGTCAAGCTCAGAATATTACTCTCGGACAAGCTTCGGATTTAATTAGCAAGTGGTTGGAGGCCAAGCAGAAAATATTTGCTCCTCCATTCGATCGCCAATTGCTGGCTAAAATGACTACAGGTATTTTGTATGCCGATACAGTCAAAGGGATAGACTATCTGAGAAAAAGCAATTCTCAGTACAGATACGGTGTCCAAAAAGTTGAATCCGTCGAACGCTTTGCAGCATCTGGGAACAAAGCCACTATTGAAGTCAGAGTCACCGAAGATGCCACAGTTTACCGAAATGGTAAAGTCGATAGTAGCAGTTTCAATACTAAGCTAGTTCGCTATACCTTAGAGTATTGGGATGGCATCTGGAAAATTGCCGACTCTCAAATTATCAGCCATTAGTCATGAGTTAGTTGTTATTTGTTACTAATGAGAATTAGTAATTGCTAATGGTGAGTGGAACTAATCACCCAAAACCAATAAACAAATAACAACTAACAACTAACTAATAGACATGAATAGCTTTCATCATGTGATATGCAACTAGCAACTGCGTCAAAGCTAGGGGGTAACTTTGCAAAACTTCACCAGTTGTACCGATCAGTTTGCCAATTTCCGGGTTGCCTTGGGCGGAGCAAAATCCCCGCAGGTGGGGCAACTCGCTGCACAAAATCATTTCCAGTTCGTTTACTTGCTCGCTGGTAGCGTGCGAGTCTACTTCCAAAACGTCAACTGGTTTGCCCATATCCCGATCGAGTCCCAAGCGAATTGCAGGTTGAAAACTATCGCTGCCTCGACCTAAAATTTCAGTAAAATCAGGGTGAGGAATTGTCGGTCTGAGCACTAAACGGACGCTTAAATTCGATTGATTGTCAGCTTCTGGCGGGTAAAAACTAACTACAACGTCGGCCGATTTGCGCTGAGGACGAATGAAGTCTTCAGAGTCCGGTTCCCGTTTTCTTATTTCTGCAAGCACCTGTTCTTCAGTATAACCGCGCTTCATGATATCGCGCTTAACTTTCCACTGAGTCCGCAACTCTTCTGGGGGAGCGAGATACACTTTTACATCGTAAGAATCGCGGATTGTTCGGGTTGCGTAACCCAGCAAACCTTCAACTATGACAAATTTGCTGGGCTTGATGTATTCCGGCGGGTCGAATGTACCTGTGGTGTGGTTGTAGATGGGTTTGAGAATTGCTTGTCCGGTACGCAGCAGGCTGAGGTGCTGCTGCATGATGTCGAGGTAATTGCAGTCGGGATGCAATGCTGTAATTCCGATTTCGGCCCTCTGCTTTCTGTCGTAGCGATGATAGTCATCAGTGCAAATCACAGTGACATTTTCTGGCCCCAATACTTGGGCAATTCCCCGCGTCAGGGTGGTTTTGCCCGCTGCGCTGTCTCCGACAATACCGAGAATAATTGGTCGATCGCTCATTGTTTTTACCCGGACGCACAATAGCAAATTTTGTTATCAAGCTTAAATCTTATCAAAATTATGTTCCATCCGATCGCTCGGTTTGATTTGATCTCCCCGGAGTCTATCCGAGGTGTAAAATTATTGTAAAATTTCTTAATAAAATTCAACAAAGCATACTCAGGGAACATCTCATTGAACGATCGCAATTACCCAATTCTCAATTCCCTGTTTGCCCAATTCCCAATGCCTCATTACCAGTCATCCTTTCGTTTGTTGTTGTAAGTTTCCCAATCATCGTATTGCGGCTGTTGATACAATGCTTCTGGTTCTATTTCTGATTCTAATTCGGCTGACATTTCTAATTCTGGTTCCGATTCCTGCTGATAAATGTTTAGAGGTTCGACAACCCGGGCGATCGCATCTTTGACAAATGCTTTGACAAACTCGTCTTTACGATTTAACTGAAACTGCCTTTGCACGACTTCGGCGATGCCGCCGTCGCCCCAATCTTGGTCGTGGCGGAAATATTCAATAAAACTTTTACCAGCAATTCGGGTTAAATAAGCGGCACTGACTGCTTGAATTGCTTTGCCCAGTACAAACCCCGCTACGCTTAACTGCAGCGCCCTTGACACTACTTGAATTACGCCTTCAACTATTCCCAAACTTGCTAGGGTTTTGGCTAGAGACAATGCCAATTCTTTGGCGCGATCGATATTTAATTCGCAGCCGTAAATCTTGGCAATTTCTACTACCATTTGAGCGTTAACTGCTGCTGTCGCTAACAAATCCACAACTGGCAAAGGGGTTACGGCAATTACTCCGGCTCCGATCCACTGAAATCGCTCTACTGCCTTATCAGCTTGCCGCCTTCTTTGAGCATCAATTAACTTGCGCGCTTGGTCTCCCAAGTGCTGAGATTGCAGCAAAATATTGTCCGCAATTAAGTCTTCGCCTTCAGCTCGCAAAATCGCAGCGACGCGCCGAATTAATGGCATAATATCCGGGTCTGGCTGAAAAATTGTGCCGTCTTCTAGTACAACTTTTTGCGGATTGGCGCTAATGGCTACTACATCCATTGCTGCTACAAAACCTTTGACTCGCTGCCGCAGTCGATCGAGAATTTCATCTCTGTCGGTGTCGGGATAAAGGTCAACTTTATTAAAAACCACGATCGACCTTTTGCCAATTTCCGCCAAAGTCCGCAGCGGTTCGTACTCGGATTTTCGCAAATCGCCGTCCAAAACAAATAAGATTAAATCTGCCCTCGCCGCCAACTGCCTCGCCAATTCCTCTCTGTAAGTCCCCGCAACTCCCGCTTCCAAGATGCCTGGGGTATCGGTAATTGCTAATTCTCGATCGATTCCTTTCAATTTCAGAGTGTAAGTTTCGCCAACTTCGGTAGTTCCCATCGGCGCGCCCACCTGTCCCGCCATCCGCCCCACCAGCGCATTGACAGCGGAAGTTTTGCCCGCAGAACCGGTGCCGAAAACAACTACTCTAACGCTGCCGCGAGCCATGCTAGCTTCAATTTCGCGAGCTCTCAACAGCAAAGCTTGCCGCGCTACTTCATCTTGAATGCGATCGACTTGTTGCCGAATTGCTTTAAGGTTTTCCGAAGCTGCTTCACTTTTGACAACAGGAACCTTCGGAGTAATCGGCCGTTTTCCCTTAACTTTCTGAGGGCGTTGCAGCAGCCTAAAATAGTAAACAAGCGCAAAAATTAGGGTTCCCAAAAGTACAATTATTAGGAAAATCAACAAATTAGCCAGCAGCGGAGAAGCAGACCACGCAACTTGACTGTAAAGCCCTGTTAAGGAACTCACCAGCCCAATAATCAACCCCAGGGCGAGGCAGAAAGCAGCAATTAAGGTTAACAGGCGCGGCAAAGGCATGAGGGGAGTGGCAAATAAAAGGGTTATGCTTTGATTTTTACATTACGCCGATAGTCATCAGTCATTGCAAATCTAAAATCTCAAATCTAAAATGCCGCAGTGCCCGTTAGCGAAGCCCTCGAAGAGGATCGTACTGCGCGAACCCGCAAATCCCGATTATGTCGCACTGCGGGCGCGATTTACGGCGTTGTAGCGCCAGCAGGACGGACAAGTGCGATGGTCCTCTTGCTGCAATTGTAGCTTGCACGATAACTCAGCTACAGCCGCTCACCCGCTGGAACCGCAGGCTGGTTTATTTGCATCTACCTACTTATTTATTCGGTGATTTATTCGATCGCAAGTGGAGCCATACTTTTTTATTAAGAATAAAATATCACATGAAGTATCCAGAAAGCCGGTTTATTCAGGTCAGTGCCTCCTAGAATGTCCGAAAGCGGAAACGAAAAACCGGGTTTATTAGGCAGGGTAAAAGCATCCTAATTCACAAAAATTATCAAATTCAGTATCCATGCGGTACTCTCAAATCAGCCGCGAGTTAAGTTAGACTGAATTGTCAGTGCGTGAATAATTCACAGGTTAGCATCTATGCAGCTCAAACATCTGAATCAGCCTTCACAAGAACTCTCTACCTCTTGCGAGCATAAGATCAAAGAGAGCCAGCCACTAAAGCCCAATTATTTCGCTCACATAGCCCGTTCCTTGGGCAACCTCAGTATTCGCGACAAAATCAGCAGTGGGTACGCACTGGCTCTTTGTGTTGCGATTGCGGGAACGACTGTCGGGATGTTGGCGGGCAATCATTACTATCGCAGAACGAACAATCAAGTACATATCGATCGAGAAAGTCAGCTTTTAAATAAGTTGCAGGTGGCTTTACTGCGAATGCAAAACAGCCAAGAGGGGCTGATTTACTGGATCGAAAAACCGCAACTTTTTAACAGCAAATATGGACAGCTACAAAACAATATTTACAATTTGAAGTTGTTGCTCTCTGACGCTAAAAATCCTAAATACCTGGAAGATATAGAAGGCATAGAAAAATTTAGACAAACTTGCGATTTGTTATCTAATTATATAAATCGACTAGAAATAGTTAATAAAAAAATTAGTAAACTGCCAAATAACCCCGCTCAACAAAGTGTTAAACGTAAGTTACTGTCGAATTTAGATCGAGATAAAATAGGGTTGCAACTAGATAGGGCGGTCAATGATATAGCAGAAATTATCGATCGCGCCCAAGAGCAAGAAGATGCTGGGCGGGAGGCTCTGCTGCAAGCGCAGGCGCTGCGGGTGCAAATAATTTTGGGTAGCATGGCATTGTCGATCGTCGTTGCAGCATTGCTAGTGGCCTTGACCAGTCGGGCGATCGCCAAACCTCTCGCCGCTGTTACTAAAATTGCTCAGCGAGTAACTGAAGAATCTAATTTTCAGTTGCAAGTACCAGTTACCAGCAACGATGAAGTGGGAGTATTAGCAGCTTCGCTGAATCAACTGATTCAGAAAGTAAATCAGTTGCTAGAAGAATTGAAATCTGAACAACAAAGCCAGATACTTCAAAATGAAAAAATGGCAACTTTGGGGCGGATGTTAGCCGGTGTTGCTCACGAAGTTAACAACCCAATCAATTTTATCTATGCCAATATCGACCCGGCGAGACATTATGTTGAAGATATTTTAGATTTTCTCAAAACTTATGAAACAGAAATTCCCACCCCCCCTGCCGCAGTGCTGGCAAAAGGCGAAGAAATAGACATCGATTTTCTCAAAGAAGATTTGATCAAAATATTTGACTCGATGCAAGTAGGCGCTGAAAGAGCCAAAGCTATTATCTTAAGTTTGAAAGATTTTTCTCGTCTTGACGATGCAGCCCCTCATCCCGTCGATTTGCACGCCTGCATAGACAGCAGTTTGCTGATTCTCAACAGCCGCATCAAACAGGGCATTGAAGTGGTGCGAAATTACGGGAATATTCCGACTGTTGAAGGCTATATGGGTTTGCTTTACCAGGTATTTGTGAACCTTCTGAATAATGCACTAGATGCTGTGGAAGAGAAAGCAAAAAGTGAGAAATTCAGGTCTGATGAGGTGAAAAAACAATCGGCTTCGGAGTCACTCCAGGAAGCATCGAGTTTTACGCCGAGAATTGTGATTGCTACAGAATACTTGGACGACGATTCAGTAGTAGTGCGAATTTCTGATAACGGTATGGGAATAGCGCCAGAGAGTCAAGAAAAAATGTTTGAAACATTCTTTACTACTAAACCGAGAGGTGTAGGTACTGGTTTGGGATTGGCAATTGGTCGCGAAATTATCGTCAAGAAACACGGCGGAACAATTAACTGTTGGTCGGAGGTAGGAACGGGGACGGAGTTTTCGATCGCCCTGCCGATTAAGCAGGAGGATTCAATGCAAAATGCGCTCTTACAACCTCCAATTGCTCGTGAATATAATTCCCTCGGCAACGAGAACGTACCAACCAAGCCCGAAAAAAGAGGAACTGTAAAAACTTAAAAATTATTCGTTTTTATCCCTGTTTCAAAAAAGAATGCAACTCCAAGCAAGCTCGCCACTTTGATGTCAGAATTCATTCCCGATCTAACATCTAAAATCTAAAATTTAAAATGGTATGAGATTGGTTACTGACTGGCTGTCGCTCCCCCACTCAATGAGTGATAATACCCAAATCAAAACTATTTTCAGTAATCTTGAAAAACAGGAGTTGCTATAATTTAAAGTTGAGCAATCACTGTACGGAGCGAAATTATGGGACTATTTGACCAAATTTTGAGCGCGATCGACAATCCCAACCAACAAGCAAGTCCCAATCAGTTGGGCAACATTATCGGTGCGGTAGAGCAGTTGAGCGGCAACCAGGGCGTCGATGCGAGTACGACTCAGCTAGCAATGTCGGTTTTGGGCGGATACGTGCGATCGGCATTGCAAGACGTGCGATCGCAGTCAGGAGACGCACAAGCTCAACAACTTGTCAACCAATTTAGCGGCACAAATCCCAATCCCCAAGCAGTACAGAGTTTGTTCGGAGCAGGCCAACTGACGCAAATAGTAGCCGATATCGCCCAAAGAACCGGTTTGAATAACGCCACAGTGCAAGCGATGATACCTGTTTTGGTGCCGCTCGTACTGAATTTGCTACAAACCGGCGGCAACGCTCAAAATCCAGCCCTGGGGGGAAATCCCGTTTTGAATACGTTTTTAGATGGAGATGGAGACGGCGATGTAGATATTACTGACGCAATGTCGATGGCTAGCCGCTTTTTGAATCAGCGAAGTTAATTTGAGAATTTTGTAACTGCAGATATCAGCGGATGGACACAGATGAAAGGAGATTGGATTTTATCTGCGTTCCTCTGTGTTTATCTGCCTTCATCTGCAGTTACAAAAAATTCCAACTTTAACCCAAACCCAAATCAGTCACAGCACCGACACTGCTAGAAGAAACCAACTTAGCGTATTTAGCCAAAACGCCCTTAGTATAGCGAGGTTTAGGAGGCTGCCAAAGAGCGCGCCGCTGCTCCAATTCTGCATCAGAAACATTGAGCTGCAACAAGCGATTTTGAGCATCAATTGTAATCGAATCGCCCTCTTTTACCAAAGCAATTGTTCCGCCAACTTGTGCTTCGGGTGCAACGTGACCGACCACCATTCCGTAAGTTCCGCCAGAGAAGCGACCGTCAGTAATTAACCCGACAGAATCGCCCAAACCGGCGCCAATAATTGCCGAAGTTGGTGCTAACATTTCGCGCATTCCCGGCCCGCCTTTGGGCCCTTCGTAGCGGATGATAATCACATCTCCGGCTTGAATTTTGCCCGCTAAAATTGCCTCTAAACAATTTTCTTCAGATTCAAATACCCGCGCCGGGCCGGTAATTTGCGGTTTCTTAACGCCACTAATTTTAGCAACGGCTCCTTCGGTTGCCAGATTTCCTCTCAGAATTGCTAAATGTCCTTGGGCGTAAAGCGGGTTGTTCCAAGAACGGATGACATCTTGGTCGGTGCGGGGTTCGGCTGGAATATCTGCCAACACTTCAGCCACAGTTTGACCGGTAATTGTCAGCGCGTCTGGGTGCAGTAAACCCTTTTCTAGCAGCATTTTCATTACTTGGGGAATGCCGCCGGCTTTGTGCAAATCGGTTGCTACATATTTGCCGCTGGGTTTGAGGTCGCACAGCACCGGCACTTTCGCTCGAATAGTTTCAAAATCGTCGAGGGTCAGTTCAACGCCGATCGCATTGGAAATGGCCAATAAATGCAGCACAGCATTGGTTGAACCGCCGATCGCCATAATTACCGCGATCGCATTTTCAAAGGCCTTGCGAGTCAAAATTTGGCTCGGTAACAACTGTTTGCGGATCGCTTCCACCACAACTTTTGCAGATTCGGCAGCGCTGTCAGCTTTTTCGGCATCCTCAGCAGCCATTGTCGAAGAATAAGGCAAACTCATGCCCATCGCTTCAAAAGCACTCGACATCGTATTTGCTGTGAACATTCCGCCACAGGAACCCGCACCCGGACAAGCTTTCTCTTCCACTGCTTTGAGTTCTGTTTCGTCAATTTTGCCCGCGCTGAATTGACCGACTGCTTCAAAAGCGCTGACAACGGTTAAATCCTGTCCGTTGTGGTGTCCTGGTTTGATCGTGCCGCCGTAAACAAAAATAGCAGGAATGTTCATGCGGGCGATCGCAATCATCGCCCCCGGCATATTTTTATCGCAACCGCCGACAGCCAGCAACCCGTCCATACTTTGGCCGTTGCAAACAGTTTCGATGGAATCAGCAATTACATCTCTCGAAACCAGAGAATATTTCATCCCTTGAGTTCCCATCGAGATTCCGTCGCTGATAGTAATCGTACCGAACATCTGTGGCATCGCGCCGGCTTCCCTTGCACCCGCAATAGCCCGCAAAGCGAGGTCGTTCAATCCCATATTGCAGGGCGTAATCGTGCTGTACCCGTTGGCAATCCCCACAATCGGCTTAGTGAAATCGCCGTCACCAAAACCGACTGCCCGCAGCATTGCTCGGTTGGGCGCGCGCTGCACGCCCCCAGTCACAGCTTGGCTTCTCAAATTTTCAGGCATTTTAAAATTTCCTTTGTCTGTTGACAGTTGACAGTTGACAGTTGACAGTTGACAGTTGTCAACTGCCAGCTCGCCCAAAAACGAATACAAGTTTCCGATAATCGTCGTGGTGAGCCCATAATTTTAGACCAAAGTTCCGGCTCCCAGATGAATCTGTGGAGCAAATCTAAAAATCTAAAATCTAAACTCGACTGACTCAGTGCCGAGCGCCGAGAGTTTTACCCTATTGTTGATTTTCTCAGAAGCTTTGATATTTGTCAGACCTTTTAGGAGGCAGTGGCACAGCAGTGTCCCGAAAGCAGTGCAAAGATTCTACAGATAGTACAGCGTGCAGAGTGAATACCGTAGTTATCTGGGATGATGTGGTAACACCCATCACTCTAACGTTTAAAAAAAATTGCGAGGCGAATGACATGGAGGCCGATCGAATTCTGAGGCAATATGCGGCCGGAGAAAGAAATTTTCGAGAGATTAACCTCGTCGGGGCCGACTTAAAAGGGGTAAACCTCAGCGAGGCTAACTTTACCAGAGCGAATTTCCAAGACGCAAACCTCAAAGGCGCTAACCTGACGGGAGCGAACTTGCGTGAGGTGAAATTGGCAGGGGTGGATATGACGGAAGCCAACCTCAGCGAAGCAAATCTCATCGGTACCGATTTGAGCCGCGCCAATCTCAGCGGGGCTAACCTGATGGGAGCCAACCTGCGCGGCTCAATGGCAAGAGAAGTCAACATGACCAAGGCTAATTTGACCGAAGCTAACTTGACCGAAGCCAACTTTACCGAAGCGAATTTGTTTGCGGCCAACTTAACCGACGCTAGCATGATTCGCATTAATTTGATGAAGGCAAATTTGAGTTGGTCAACTCTCAAAGCGGTAAACCTGACAAATGCCATCCTCAGCGAGTCGCTTTTAGAAAGAGCTAACCTGAATCAGGCAATTCTCAGCGGGGCGATGGTGAGCGGGGCCAACTTGGCTGGTGCAGACTTGCGCCAAGTAACGATGGTGGGAGCTAATCTGAGCGAAGCTAATCTGAGCAATGCTAATTTGAGAGTTGCTAATGTGAGTTGGTCAACGCTGGCAAGAGCTAATTTGAGCGGAGCTAATTTGTACCGGGCCAAGCTGTGCTGGTCTAATTTTAGCGGGGCTGTTTTGGTGGAAGCGGTTTTGATTGACGCTAATCTCAATCGAACTAACTTCCGCGATGCAGATTTGAGGCGGGCAATTATGCCCGACGGCACGACTAATGATTCTTAAAATTTGATTGTTGACTGTTAACTGTTGACTGTTGACTGTTGACTGTTAACTGTTGACTACTGACTAATGACTAATGACTATCACTGAATTATTGATGTTGGGTGCGGCGGGAATTTTTGCCGGAATTCTAGCTGGATTTTTGGGTATTGGCGGCGGTACGGTGCTCGTGCCTTTGTTGGTAGCTCTCAAGTATGCCCCGGTACAAGCGGTTGCTACTAGCGGTTTGTCGATCGTCATTACAGCTATTTCTGGCAGCATCCAGAATTGGCGCATGGGCTACCTCAGCTTGAGCCAAGTCGCAGGCATCGGATTTCCCGCCGTCATTACAGCACAAATCGGTGCTTATTTGGCGGGAATATTTCCGCCTTACTTGCTGTTACTTACTTTTGGGTTGTTGCTGTGGCTCAATATTTATTTGATTGAAGTTCGCAAGCACCTGACAGCTAAGAAGAAAGCGGAAGCAGAACCAGAGGAACTAGGAGTAGAAGCCGGAGAAGGAGACAATGCTCAATTACCTATTACCAATCACGAATTACCAAATAATTCTAATATTTTATTCAATCCAACGTTTGCTAAAATTGCTACCGGCAGTGCGGCGGGTTTATTAGCGGGTTTGTTCGGCGTAGGCGGCGGGGTAATTATGGTTCCGCTGCAAATTTTGCTGTTAGGAGAAAGCATTAAAACCGCAATTCAAACCAGCTTGGGCGTCATCGTCATCACGGCAATTTCGGCGACGGCGGGACACGCGGCGCGCGGGAATGTTTTGTGGGTTGTGGGGTTAATTCTTGGCGGTGGCGGTTTTTTGGGCGCGCAGGTGAGCACGCGGTTTTTGCCGAGATTGCCCGATCGTATTGTTAGTTTAGCTTTTCGATCGCTCTTGGCAGTATTATCGATTTATGTTTTCTGGCAAGCTTGGCAAAAATTTAGTAATGGGTAATTGGTAATGTGCGCGCGCAGCACCCTACGAAAGAATCCGGGAAGGTACGCGCGCAGCACCCTACGAAAAACTAATAACTAAGGCTAATTTGCTGATAGTTTCTTCACGGCGCGAGTCAGACGCTGCAAATAAGGCTTGACAATTTCTTGATTTTGTCTCTGCAATTCGGAAACTTGCTGCTGCAACTGCTGAATCTCGGTTTGCAGCATCCCTGTGTCTATTGTGGGTCGATCGAGCAAGTCCTGCAATTGCTTGAGAGAACCTTGGATTGTATCGAAGTCTACTTCGTTCGATCGCTCCTGTAACTGAGCCGTAATAGTTTTAACTTCAGTTAACTTTTCGCCCATCAATAAAAATCGGACGTTGACATTTTCCCAATCATGCTCTCTGAGGGCGCTAGTTTCCAAAATGCGGAGTTTTTGCTGCAAATCGGACAGAGTGGTGTAGATTTCCTGAGAGTCAGCCGGCAGCGCCTGGGCTTGGCGTTCGAGGGAGGCTACGGCAGCTTGTACCTCGGCGATGGCGCCGGATTCCAAGCCCTGGAGTTTCTGCCGCAAGTCGGAGACGGCGGTGTAGAGTTCCGCAGGTTCTCCAGGTAGTATCTGAACTTGCTGCGAGCGACGTTCTACTGCAGCCTGTACGTCCGTAATCGCAGAATTTGCCTTTTGTTGCATTTGTTGCTCGAAACGCTGGCGATTGGCGAGATTCAGCGAAAGTGCTGCGGTTAAGGGGGCGGCAGCGTAGACAATTTGGCCAGACAATCCTGCAGCAATCGTGCCAATCGCTGAACCAGCAACAGAGGCGTATTCTACCAATTCTAGCCAGTCCGGCTGGTTCGGGGCACTTCTGGAAGCTGGGAATGATGCTTTTTCAATCTTCTGCATAGCCTTTTAGTCGTAGTCGGATAGATGGCGATACGGACATGATAAAAGCGATCGGCAAATAAATCAGGGCTATTTGTCAAAATTTCCTGATTGTGGTATTTTTATTGACCTCGTGCCGAATACCTTCTGCCTTCAAAACGGTCAGTGTCAGGTAAAATTCAAAATAAGTCGATCGCTCAAAACACTTAACCGATAACCATTCACCGCCGTCTGTCAGGAGTATAGAGAAAATGGGTCTTAAGATTATTGAAAGTTACGATAGCAGTTTTGTCCTCGAACCCGATGCTAAAACTGCACTGTTCGGTTTGTTAACCGGTGAAAGCTTTGTCAAACAAGTAGCGCTACAATTGCAATGCTCGCGCATTGAGTTTGCCGAGTTACTTTTTCAGCCAGTCCCTTACAGCAGCGAGACGCCGAAGGGAATGCCTGCGGAATTTGAAAAGTATCACGAATCGAGCGATTTTGCGATCGTCAACGTCCCGCCTAATTTCATGTTCCAAGCCAAAATATTTAAACCCAGCCGCCTCTGTGCAATTTATCGAGTTTTCAAGAGTTAAGTAAAGGCTGGTTAATCTGTGGTTTAATCTAAAATCTAAAATCTAAAATCTAAAATCGGATGACAGAAGACATTCAATCTCTCGCCAGCTTAGAATTCATTCCATACATAGACTCTGAGGGAAAATTACCCGATTTTGTCCACGGAAAAATCGGCGTTTACGCGATTTTTGACAGCGAGAAGGTCCTGCAATTTGTCGGCTATTCTCGCGACATTTACCTCAGCCTCAAACAGCATTTAGTACGCCAAACCCAATATTGCTACTGGCTGAAAGTCCAAACTATTGACAAGCCCAGCCGCACTATTCTAGAAAGCATTAGAGAAAGTTGGATTGCCGAAAACGGTTCCCAACCCCAGGGTAACGGTGCCGATGCTGCCAAGTGGAACGATCCCATCGACACCAAAACAGTGATGACCGCCCAAGAAACAGCAAATTATGAAGGTATCTTCGCCGATGAAATTGCCAAAGATAAATTGTTGAAAAATGTCGCGCGGCGTGTGGAAAATGAAATTTTATCGCTATTGAAAGATCGCGGCGTAACTGAAGAAATCCGGTTTAATCCCAAGCTAAAAACTAGCGGATTGCTGGATTTAAAGTAAATACCGCGGTAGTGCTTTTATGTAAAGGATAGAGGATAATAGCTCTATGCCAATCTTTTGAGGAGTCTCATGATGAAACCCTATCTGATTTGTCCCACTTGTGGTTCTGACGATGTGATGAAAAAT
>NZ_JAUBQU010000237.1:0-3559 GCF_036701435.1 Microcoleus sp. Pol12A5 | reverse complement strand
TAAGAAGGGTTTTTTCAGAGAATAACTCAGGCACAAATATGATTTTATGTCAACTTAATTTAGATGCGTTTACCCTGGCTATTTAGTCAATAATAAAAAGGGAAACAGAAGATACATTTTTCCTCCCATTTCCCATTTTTTAAATAACCGTAGTCATCACTGCGAACCTGGTAATTAATTAATTAACTGCTGCCAACTGTTTGTCTTTGATTTCCACAGGCGCGGTTAATGCTTCTTCCAAATCCGCACAGCCGAGTTTTTCCTCCAAAATTGCCATCACTTCGCGGCCGAAATCATTGGAATTCCGCTGCCACGCTTCCAAACAAATTTGTCCGAAAAACGAACCCAAAGGTTCGGGATTCCACAGCAATTTGCGCGCTGTCCAAGGCATCAAACTCATCGGATCGTAACCAGGTTGCAGAATTTCCTGTTTAAAGGCGTATTCTTCCAAAATGGTGTGCGGCTGCAACCCAATAAAGAAAATCGCGGGTTCTACTTTATCTGCTCCAAAAATTCGCTCTAATTCTCGGTGATAAGCAATAGTTTGCCGGATGGTTTCAAAGGTTTCGTCAATGACGTTAAACGAGTAATTCACGGAAACCACATCGTTGTAACCGGCTGCTTTTAAATCGCGGCAATTCTCTAAAACTACTCGCAAGTTGTAGCCCATCCGCATTTTCCGAACCAGTTCCTGGGAACCGCTGGTGATGCCGATTTCAAAGTAATTCATGCCCGTTTTTACCATCAAATCGCACAAATCGGGTGTGAGATTGTCCGCACGGATGTAAGCGGCCCAGTGTATGTCAGTCATGCCTGCGGCGATGATTTTTTGCAATAATTCGATCGCATCGTCGATGAATTTGCGTGCTGGGATAAATTGAGCGTCGGTAAACCAGAAATTGCGGATACCTCGATCGTACAATTGCCGAATCTCCGCCACCACCTCATCCGCCGGATTGATCCGCACTTGCTTGCCTTCAATCACCGTATAAATGCAGTAACAGCAATTATGAGGACAGCCGCGTTTGGTTTGGACTCCGACGTAGAAGTCCATATCTTGTAGATAATAGGAAAATTCCGGCCAAATGGTTTCGATGTAGTTATAATCGCAAGCAGTTTTCTCGATGTTGGCTGGTTTTTCGTGAATTAGCTTCGCGCGCGGGACGGTTTCTCCCACCACATAACATCTTTCCTCGGCCAAATCTTCGCCCTTAATCAACTTCTCCAGCAAAGCTTCGCCTTCCCCCACCGAAACCACTGTTCCAGACGGCAAACTGCGTCCCAACTGCTCGTAAAACACGCTCACAGCACCACCGCCCACCACTGCACGAGCTTCGGGGCGGTATTTCCGGGCCCGCTTCAATCCGCGCTTGATCAGTCCCAAATTGCGCCAGAGTTCGGTGTAGTAAGACGCTGCTAAACGCAGTCCTCCGAGGGCTCCCCGGAACTTGATCAGCGGATTTTTGGCGTAGTAAAACTCGAAGGCATTTTGCAGCGGGTTGCCGCCCCTGCCGCCCACGGGCGCGTAAATTTGAATGTCCCGCCAAGAGAAAACCAGCAGAGTCGGCTTAAACTCGTCTATGCTGGCATCTAAAGCTTTAGCGAAATCTAGGGGGGGTACGGCACCTAAATCGAAAATGCGCTGTTCGACATTGGGAAACAGCTTGTGTACGTGATCCGAAAGATAGACAACTCCGATCGGGAAAATAGGATTGCAAGGGAGGCGAACGTACAGGACTCGGTTTTCTCGGTTTTCCATGATTGCCATATCCTAAAGTGGAACTTTTTCAGCTATGTTAATATTCTTTTAATATAACTTTACAATATGTCTAATTTTCGCAATTTGATATTAAATATTCTTAAATTTTTCTATTGGACTCAAGGCCGAGCTTGTTGGTGTCGATCGGCAACAGCAGTAGGAAAAAGCTACTTTTTAAGTAAATACAGCGTATTTTGACCGAAAATCCCAGCATAGAGTCAAAAATCACGTATTTATCCGGCTAAATACAAATTTTCGCGAGATAGGTCTCTAATGTGTTAGGGAGTTGGTAGTCGGCTTTACAGTAGGCTGGGATCGCCTAGTGTTAGCCTGAGAAGATAACTAAAACTTTTAGGCAAGGCTCCCTCAGCAGTTATGGCTCAAATTCTTGACCCCGTACCATCAGACACCGACAGCAAGATTCTGTGCTGCTACGTCAACGCCACCAGTCAGATTCAGATTGCTCGCATCGCCAACATTCCTAACTGGTACTTTGAACGAGTGGTGTTTCCCGGACAGCGCTTAGTGTTTGAAGCGATGCCGGCCGCAGCATTGGAAATTCACACCGGGATGATGGCTAGTGCAATTTTGTCGGATAAAATTCCTTGCGATCGCTTGCAGATTAACGAAGGCCCCTACTCAAACGTCAATCCTAGCAGATCGCCAGAGGCAGTTCAGGGCGATCGAACAGCAATGGCCGGCCGCCCCAAATCCCGAGAAATCTCAGAACCTTTGACTGTACCGGCACTAACCGCCGTCGATTAATCGGAGTTGTGAGTTTTGAGTTATAAATTGTCAGTGAATTGATAACTCCGCGCTCAAAATTCCAACTTCAGCAAAGCGTTAAAAACTCAACTCTTAAGAATCAAAGTTTGTGAAATGAATTTTAGATCGAAACTCCCGACTGCAAAGATTGTCTGGTTTTTCATATTTCCCTGAGTTTTGTTGGCGGGATCGACAACTGTGCAAAAATAGCATTACACAGCTTCTCGAATTCAGCCATGTCAGCACAACCGATCGCCCTTTCCCCATCTTCTGCCCCAGTATTTGAGCCAGCGGTATTCCGGCTTTCTCCCCTGATTAGAATCACGCTGTTGAGCTTGTACACAGCCCTGACAATTCCATTGCCGTTTTTGTCGGAAGTAACCCAAGCACCGGTTCCCCCTGCCGCACTCTGGGCGGCAATTTTTGTCGGGGCTGTGGGCCTCTACGGCGTGCTCAGTGAAAGGGTAATTTTGAGCGAGGAAGGGATTGAAGTCACATATCCCAACTGGTTTCCGCGTTGGTTTCGCAAGGGTTGGTCGCTACCTTGGACTGAGGTAAAAGCTCTCAAACCTCGAACGACTGGTCAAGGAGGTTTAGTTTACTATTTTTTGAGTCATTCTGGTGAAGGTTATTTGCTGCCAATGCGGGTGGCTGGATTTGCTAAATTAGTCGGTTTGGTGGAAGCAAAAACAGGTATTGATACTAGAGATGTTCGCCCTTTGTCGCAGCCTTGGATGTATCTTATTTTGCTCTTCTGTACGCTGCTGCTGCTGTTGGTGGATGCGTGGACTATTGTCACGGCGATCGGGCTTAAAGGTAATCTGTAATATTATGTCTGTTGTCTATTTAGTTTGTAACTTTTGGGAGGAGCTCGTGTCTACCCACAAGATTGCCATAAAAATAAGCAGACAAATTAAATACTCGACAACTTACAAACTTTTTGATTAGACAATATTGAATATAGTCATTTCAAATAAAAAAGAGACACTATTGAGCGCAGTAGGCACAGATGAGTTCATCTAAAGATGTGCCAGG
>NZ_JAUBQU010000236.1:0-3569 GCF_036701435.1 Microcoleus sp. Pol12A5 | reverse complement strand
AAGGCGAAAAAGTCATCGACGGGAAAATCTAAGCTTAAAATACTATCAATCTCATCGACAAATATAAAAATTCGCTCCTGCGGAAATTTTACCAATAATATCTCTTCAATAAATTGACTCAATCTTTGCAAAAGAGAAACTTCTTCTTGTTCTTGCCACCAGGTTTTTAAGTTGACTTTTCCTACAAGATGGAAACTGCGCCACAAATCCCCAACGATTCCTTTATACCACTGTAAAGGAGTAATGTTTTCGCTACCGATGCGGGTCATGTCGATCGTGCTGCATTGAAATCCTTCGGCTTGCAATCGATGGAAGGTGCGAACGAGAAGGGAAGATTTGCCCATTTGTCGCGAATTGAGAATGTAGCAAAACTCGCCGAGTTTTAAGGCATCATAAAGTTCGATATCTGCTTGTCGTTCGACATAGGTAGGCGCATCAGTTGCGAGACTGCCACCAATTTGATAAGAGTAATCTTTCATAATTGATAGTTAATTGTTTGGGATAATTTAGCGATCGCCCTCTGCATCGCACAAATGTCTGTCCTCCCCCTTGAGTTCAGCATTTGTTCGCAGATAATCCCCCACGCGATCGCACGCATAACCGAGTTCATCGAGTTTGAGAATTCCCTCCACATCCCACAAAATCACCGTGCGATCGTCCCCAACAGAAGCAATTTGTTTGCCATCGGGACTAAACGCCACCGCCCAAACATTCCCCTCATGTCGGGTTAGCGTCGTTATTTCCGTGCCGTCAATTTTCCAGAGTTTGACAGCGCCAGATGCGCCTCCCGCCACCAGCATTTGACCGTCTGGACTTAAATCAACCGCCATCATGCCTCTAGTATTTCCCTTGATAGTTTTCAGCAACGTGCCATCGATCGTCCAAAGTTTAATCGTGTCATCCATGCTCGCACTTGCCAAAGTCCGACCGTCTGGACTGACAGCCACTTCCCAAATTCCACTGCGATGACCTTTCAAAGTCTTGTTCAAGCGACCGTCCATACTCCACAACCGAACTGTGCCATCTGCACTGACAGAAACCAGCCTGTTTCCGTCGGGGGTAAAGTCCACATCGTAAACCCTAGCCTGATGTCCTGTGAACGTTTTCAGCAAAGTGCCGTCTGGCTTCCACAGTTTGACGGTTTTGTCGTCGCTGGCAGAAGCGAAGAACTGACCGTCTGGACTGACGGAGACATCCCAAACGCTCGCCCCATGTCCTGTTATGGTTTTCAGCAGCGTCCCGTCGAACTGCCAGAGTTTAATCGTTTTATCTGTACCAGCAAAAGCGAGTACAGGCGAGATATCTTCTTTGGCAAAGCTAGCAGGAGAGACGAAAGCAACCGAGTAAACGGGAGCCTTGTATCCCGCCAAAGACTTCAGCAACGTACCGTCTTTTGCCCACACTTTGAAGCTGCCATCCGAACTAGCCGAAGCTAACATCTGACCGTCCTGGCTGAAGTCTACATCCCAAATGATGCCGCTATGTCCGTACAGGACTTTCGAGAAAGGGTTTGTCGGGTTCCATAGCCGGACGGTATTGTCGTCGCTGGCGGAGACAGCGATTTGAGTGTTGGGAATAAAGGTAACGCCGCGGATTCCAGATTGATGCCCTTTGAGGACTTTCAACAGCGTCCCGTCCGGCTTCCAGAGGTTGATGGTTCCGTCTGCGCTGGCGGAAGCAATGACATCGCCTGAATCGCTGACGGCAATTTCCAACACTTCCGAACTGTGACCCCTGAGAGTGGAGAGCAGCGTTCCGTCGGGCTGCCAGATTTTAACCGTGTTGTCAGCGCTGGCAGAGAGAATAGCGAGACGTTTTGTGCCGTCACTGTCTGCGAGGAAGGCGAACTTAACGTCCCAAACGGCAGCCGGGTGCCCTTCCAGAGTTCTCACTCCTTTGCCGTCCTTGGTCCAGACCTTGACCGTACCGTCGGTGCTACTAGAGGCGAGCAGGTTTCCATCCGAACTGAAGGCAAGACCCCAAACCCCACCTTGATGTCCGCTTAGTGTCTCGATCAGTTTGCCATTAAAGTCCCACAGGCGAATCGTGCTGTCTTCGCTGCCAGTGGCAATGCGATCGCCGCCCGGACTGACGGCAATGTCCCATATTGCAGCGCTGTGTCCCTGAAAGGTTTTGAGGAGCTTGCCGTCTCGATCCCACAGATAAATGCTGCCGTTGAGACTGGATGTGACCAGGCGCTGGCTGTCGGGACTGAATTTGAGCCCGAAGACAGCAGCCTGGTGTTGCAGGTTGTGGAGCAGCGCACCGTCCCGCTGCCACAGCTTGACTGTTCGGTCGCCGCCGCCGGTGGCGATGAGTTGGGCGTCTGGGCTGATATCAAGGCCCAGAACCACGCTGGAATGCCCCGTCAGGCGATTGAATTCTGCCGTTCCGTAGATGGCCTGTTGCAGCACTTGTCGAACTTGCGATCGCAACTGGGGGTTGGAATTAGGGAGGCGATCGAGCCTGCGTCTGGCTTTGATGGCAGTGACGAGGGCGTCTAATCGCTGTTGGGAGGCGAATTGCCCTGTGGAGGAGATGCTGAGGGCTTGTATTTCGCTTTTGGCGGCGCGGTAATATTGCCCGAGGGCGAAAATGGCGGATGCGATCGCAACTATCAGCAACCCACTCAACGCTGCAATAAACTTGCGCTGTCGCTGTGCTGTCTTTCTTTCATAAGCTACGCGCTTGCGTTCTTCTACCAGTCGTGCTTCGACTTCTTTTACTCGTTCTGCTTCCAGTGCTTGCTGCATTTCCAACTTGTCTAATTCACCAGAAGCTGCTAAAAATTGATAGTCCAAATCGCTCAAACTTTTTCCCTGCGCCCAGTAGGAAGCGTCTTTTAGCGCTTGTCCGCGCAACAGTCGCGATTCATCCTGTTGTTTTGAAGCGATCCAAGCATTGAAAGCTTGGGAGTAAGGGCGCAGTTGCCCTAACTGTTTTTCTACCCATTCCAAGTTAAAGACTTCTTGATAAATCGGGTTTCTTACCTTCAACAAACCTTGTTGTTTTACTACCAAACCCGATAGCACCAGTTCGGTCTGCTCTCGACTATCATCCGCTTCAATTTCACTTCCTTGTAAGAGCTGCTGATAGATGCCTAAGCTACGTCCCGTGCGTTGCTCGTTGCGAATGAGACGATCGCGGATTGTCTTTAAATGCTCGGGTTCATCTTGCGATTGCCAATTCTGGATGATGTTTTTTCTCACCAACGCTTCCACAAAAAATCCCTCTGTTCCCGGTGGAATTTTTAAATCACCCGTGTGGGCTTCCCGCGCCATTTTTACTGCTAATTCACATATTTTTTGCGTTAAAAAGGGCTGTCCTCCCGTCCAATCTAAGATTTCTTTAAGAACTGCTTGCGGATTGGCTATGACATTTTCTAGCCCTTTCGCTAATGGTTGCGCTTCTTCTAAGCTAAATCCTGATAAATCGATCGCCAGTCCGATATTAAAAGGTGTCCGATTTTTATCGGCGATTAAATCACTGGGCGTAGCTACTCCGAAAATTGCGAAGGTAATCCGATTGTATTCTGGATTAATGGCTCGTTGGTTGTAACAATAACGAAT
>NZ_JAUBQU010000077.1:0-32304 GCF_036701435.1 Microcoleus sp. Pol12A5 | reverse complement strand
ATTCTCTCCCGGCGCGGTGGCTCAAGTTCTTCTTTGGCCACCGTTCTCATCTTTATTTAGTCTAAACTACAGTTAATTATTGACAGTCTTAAAAAAATATTTAAAATGAACTACGACTTGCGTCTGCAGTGTCAAAAACCAGGTGGGTTTCTATATTTATCATTTTTTATCGTTGCCAAACCTGTGATTTTGCCCAGAAAACCGATGTTTTAGTGGAGCGTCCTGCGGACATTATAATAACTCACAATTTCTTCAGAATTACTGACTATTTTTTTAGTTGCTAAAAATGTAACAACCCGGATATTTAGCAATTTCAGTGGGAAGGTAAAGTATAGCATCTGTTGTATGTGAGGAGAATTAAGTTTATGAATTCAAATTTGCAACGTGGCGATCGCATTAATTTCCGCAGTCTGGTAACAGCGTTGTGTCTGACCTTAACTCTCGTAAGTTTTGTGAGACTAGATCCGGCTGTCGCTCAAGAACAGCGGATCAGAACGCTGAGTGTTACTGGGCGGGGTGTGGAAGCGATTCCTACAACTCAAACACAAGTGCGGCTTGGGGTTGAGGTGCAGGGGAAAACGGCGGCCGAGGTGCAGCAGGAAGCTGCGAGACGATCGTCGGCTGTGGTAGAGTTGCTGCGATCGCGCCAAGTCGAAAAACTCGAAACTGCCGGCATTACCCTCAATCCCATTTATAACTACGACAACAACCAACAGCGCTTGACTGGCTATACGGCGACGAATACCGTCACTTTTCGGATTAATACTGCATCTGCCGGCACTTTGCTCGACGATGCGGTGAATGCCGGGGCCACACGCATCGACGGTGTGAGTTTTGTCGCTGCCGAAAGTGCGATCGAACAAGCTCGAAAACAAGCACTCCGCAAAGCAACTCAAGATGCTCAAGCGCAAGCGGATGCAGTCTTGAGCGCCCTAAACCTCAAGCGGGGAGAGATTCTGGGCATTCAAGTCAACGGTGCGATCGCGCCGCCTCCAATGTATCGGCAAGTGGCTGGTGCTCGCATGGCTGCTGCTGACGCTACAACGCCTGTGGTGGGAGGGGAACAGCAGGTAGAAGCTTCTGTGACTTTGCAATTTGGATATTAAATAGTTAGGGGTTGAACTGGCCACATCAGCTTGACCCTAACTATTTCTCGATTTATCAAGCAGCTTTTTCTACAAAAAACTTTAGCCGTTTTAACCACTTCTGCCCGTAGTCGAGCAATTGTTCGCCTCCCACACAAATATTTCCGTATCTTCGCCCCCAAGAGCCACAACAATCAAAGCCTTAACAATTTTAGCGCCAAACCAAGTTTCACTCTCAGTAAGTCTGTGGAAAAATTTATCACTATGTAAGGAAATATTAAGTGGCGCACTCTGAGTTAAAGTGTAACTGCTCACCGCAACAAAGTTGCGGTGAGCAGTTACGCCAAATGGCTACAACGTATTATGAACTATGAACGGAATCTGTCCTTTTTCAGGAGGAGAGTTCCTCTCTAAATAGACTCTCCGTTAAACCCTAGGCATCGCATTCCTCCTAAACAGAAAAGAGTGGACTCTTTTCTCAGATCCACTCTCTGTTAAACTCTCTTAGGGCTAGCTTTAACAAGCTGGAGTTAAGTCCTTACTTTACCTAGTCCTTAATGATTCTCTTGTCATGAATGACAACTTTGTCCTTGAGTTTAGGACTCCCGGAGATGTGAATATCCGTATCCCTATTTTCCTCGCCGGATTCGGCTAGATATTGGGCAGATGACTTAACATCGTGCGCTGCACGTTTAGCAGATTCGGCTGCATTTTGGGCAGATGATTTAAAATCATGCGCTGCACCTTGAGGAGATGGGGTTGCATTTTGGGCAGATGACCTAAAATCAGGCACTGAAGGTTTAGCAGATCCGGCTGCATTTTGGGCAGATGACCTAAAATCAGGCACGGGAGGTTTAGCAAATTCGGCTGCATTTTGGGCAGATGACCTAAAATCATGCGCTGCACCTTGAGGAGATGGGGTTGCATTTGGGGCAGATGACTTAACTTCCTGCTTAAAATCATGCGCTGCACCTTTAGCAGATTCGGCTGCATTTTGGGCAGATGACTTAACATCATGCGCTGCACCTTTAGCAGATTCGGCTGCGCTTTGAGCTGATGACTTGATTGATTCGGCTGCACTCTTGCCAGATGACTGAAGCGATTCTGCTGCACTTTTTATAGATGGCTCAACTGCCTTGGCTGTATCTTTTACAGTCGATCTAAACTCCTTAGTTGCCCCCTCAATTTCTTGAGCTACAGCTTTGGCAGAAGGCTTAACTTCATCAGCCGTACTCTTAATAGAGTCCGCTGCACTTTGTATAGAAGGCTTGACACCTTCGACTGTCTGCTTGACTGAATCTTTTACTTCTCTAATCGTAGGTTTGACTTCCTCGGATGCACTCTTGACTGCATCTACTACAGAAGGCTTGGCTTCCCTAACTGTCTCATTGACAGATTCGGCTATACCTTTAATCGAAGGCTTAGTTTCCTCAACAGTCTCTTTGACTGCTTCTGCTGTAGCTTTGATAGATGGTTTAACTTCCTCAGCAGTTTCCTTTACTACTGTCCCTAGCTCTTCTACAGTGTGTGTAATACCGTCTGCTACAGCGTGTGCTGCATCCCCTAGATTATCTACAGCACGGTTAACAGTATCAGCAGTACCTTTACCAATCATAGCGCCAGCAACTGAGCCTGCTACAGCACCAACAATGCCTCCAGAGCGAGCACCCAATATACCACCGACTGCTGCTCCAGCTATCCTCGCACCAAGGCCTGAGCCTGATGATTGCTCTTCCTTTGATTCTGCATTTTCGTTAGTCTGAGCCTGAAGCTGCTGGTTTTTGCTATTGTCAACATTCTTTTCCTGGGAGTCACGATTGGCTTCAGGCTGGTTAAAAGGCTGCTTATTATCAGTCATAGATATGCTTGGGTATTACTACTACATTCACTAGACTAACTATTTACTTCTCATAAAATCTACTGCCTAAGAACTAGATTTGGACTGTTACTTAAGAAGTAGATTCTTAAAGGTACTGACCGCTAGCGCGGTAGCGGCTCGCAGGGTAAGCTCATCTAATTTGGTATAAATTGTACTTGACAAAAAGGGCAAGATATAAAGGAATATCCTGTTAATAGCGGTTCTTTTGAAGCCATTTGAGATATTCCGATGGACAGACAACGAGCGATGGATAGACAACGAGCGATGGACAGATAACGGGCGAAAATAACTCATGTATACAGAGTTGTTAAGAGATTAACTCTTTATATGTAAAACTAAGGAATGTTTATTAAGTATCTCTTGTGATTGCAGGTATAAATGCTTAATAAACATTGAAATAAAAAACTGATTTTCGATTATAAATTAATGTTTAAAAACAATAAAAATACATCTTTATAAAAACTTATAATAATGATTGAATTAACAGATTCGTTTTGTAGACGTTGCTGATTTACGATAAGAAAGGCTAAATATGCAAGTCAGAGAAACCAGTATCCACAAAGATTCGGGATTTTCAACTAATTTTTTTCATACCCTGATTAAGCAAGGTCAGATTTTGGAGTGATCTAACTCCCGATGAGAGCTTTTTGAACAGCAACTTAACCGCTGTAGCCACCAGAGGCGATCGCACTTACGTGTAATTGGGCATAAGTTCGATCGCCCCCAACAAACTCAGCACAATCCAATTACTACCGGATCAGCGCTCAAAGTACCCGATATCGACTACAGTAAACACAAAATATTATTGGCGGTGATTTGAGTGATTGAGACTTTAGCAACAGGAATCGCAGCAGCCGGTTCGCTGCTAGCATTGGGCGGATTAGGCCTAGAGTTGAACTATCGCCGGACTGGAAGTGCAAATAAACTAGAACTAACAGCCGGAGAATGGCACTTAGCCATCTCGGAACCCAACCGCTATCTTTTAGTCGGGGAAATGGAGTTCCGCAACCTGACACAGCGCTTTGAGATTATGTTGCCGGAAGTCCGGGCGCAGGTGAAACTGCTATCAGACGGAAGTTTGGATGGCGTTACTTCCCAGACAAAGGTGATTCCTTGCCACAAAGAGGCAGCAGCCAGAGCAGACGATTACTGGTTCGGCTATATTGTTAAAGCCCAAAAAACCACGAAAATTAAAGTTTCTGTAGACATTCAAGGGCAAGATTTAACCAAATTGCAGTCAGCTTGGGTGCAAGTACACTTCGTCACCTACGGCCCGGGCGGGCGCATCCCCAAAGTCCGTAACGTAGTAGTCCCGCTGCAATTTCCCAACTCGGACACCGTACCCATCGCCAGAAATGTCGGAGTTGCAGAAGTCTTGCCGATTCGCACTCACATACTGGCGGAATTGGACAATCCAGTCGAAATTGTCAAGCGGTACGTGCTGCCGCGCGCCCAGAAAGGCGATATTGTCGCCTTGGCAGAAACTCCCCTAGCTTTGATGCAGGGACGCTACCGCCATCCCAGCGAAGTCAAACCTGGATGGGCGGCAAAGCGAGTGTGTTTGTTTTTCTTGCCCACGTCGAGTTTGGCCACGGCTTGCGGAATGCAAACGTTGGTTGATGTAGTCGGCCCTTGGCGCGTAGTAGCGGCATTTGCGATCGGCGCTGTGGCTAAAATATTTGGCAAACCGGGAGTTTTTTACCAACTTGCAGGGGAACAAGCAAGGCTGATCGACGATGTTACCGGGACTTTGCCTCCCTTCGACCAATTTATTGTCCTCGGCCCGGACAATCCCCAGCAAGTTGTAGAAGAAATTCAACGAGAAACCGGACTTGCGGCGGCGATCGTAGACGCTAATGACTTGAAAGCAGTTAAGATATTAGCAGCGACCTCCGATTTATCGGTAACATTCTTAGAGCAAGCCTTGCGAAGCAACCCCGCCGGGAATGGTGACGAGCGCACACCAGTCGTTGTAATTCGACCTCTGCCACAAAAATCTTGAGTTGAAAACAGAAAATTAAAAATTCAAAAAGATGATTTGAAATTTTTAATTTTCGATCGCGCAAGAAAGGGAGAAGAATCAAAAGTTATAAGTTTTGAACTCAAAATTTACCCATTCAAAACTCAAAACTTCTCTAACTCTTCTCCTTTCTGAATTTTTATTTTTAAATTTCCATTCTCCACTTTTATGCTATGACTTCATTTCCCTCCCAAAACCAAAACCAGGTTGTGATTCGCCCGTTTCAGTATCGCGACATCGAGGTGATGGAACAACTGTGCGCGGAAACAGCCGAAGAGCCAGAAAACCGCAAGGGCGGAAGCGGCGACGTGGTACTAGGTAGAAAGTTGCAGCAGATTCGCCGCTGGTACGGACTGCTAAAGATTTTTAGCTTGTTTCCCAACCCTTGTCAGTCCCTGTTCCGTGCCCATGTTGCCGAAGAAGAGGGGAGCGTTAAGGGCATAATTCAGATTTCTCCTTTCAACCGGACCCGCAGCACTTGGCGGATCGATCGCATAGGAGTAGACCCGGAAGCCCGCAGCAAAGGAATTGGTTCCATGCTGCTGCGGTACTGCTTTGAGGCAGTCTGGGAGGCGCGGACGTGGCTGTTGGAAGTGAATGTCGGCGACAAAACTTCCTTGGCTTTATATCGGCAAAACGGGTTTCAGCCTTTGGCCCAGATGACTTACTGGACGATCGCCCCAGAACGCCTGCAAGAAATGGCCAACTCGACCCCAGATTTGCCCAACCTGCTGCCCGTCAGCAACGCAGACGCTCAGTTGCTCTACCAACTGGATACCGCGTCCATGCCGCCGCTGGTGCGCCAAGTATTCGACCGGCACATTCAAGATTTCAAAACCAGTTTTTTCGGCGCTTTAGTCGAAGGTGTCAGACAGTGGCTGGGCAAAACCGAAGTAGTCAGCGGCTACGTGTTTGAACCGCAGCGCAAAGCCGCGATCGGCTATTTTCAGGTGCAGCTATCCCGCAACGGCCAGCAACCGCACGTCGCCCAGTTGACTGTACACCCGGCCTACACTTGGCTGTACCCAGAACTGCTGTCCCAGATGGCGCGGCTCGTTCAAGATTTCCCGGTTCAAAGCCTGCAACTGGCTTCCGCTGACTATCAGCCGGAACGGGAAGCTTATTTAGAGCAATTTGGAGCAGTGCGCGTGGAACACAGTTTGCTGATGTCTCGATCGGTGTGGCACAAATTGCGCGAGTCCAAGTTGGTCTCTCTCGAAGGACTCCAGCTATCAGAAATGCTGCAAAGCTTCCAGCCAACTCGCAAACCCGTACCGGGCAGGATGTCCTGGCTCGGTCCGATCGCTGGGGAAGCTGCTGCCGGGCCCGCATCCTCGGAGATCAAACCGCTCTTGACTGACTCAGGAAACAGCCAAACGAATCAAGTTAACCCCTTGAACTTCCCGAATTCCGAATCAGCAGCAACCGATGGCAGCATTTTGCCTTTAAATTTGCCGGAGTTGCCTCTAGACGGTGGCTGGCCCGGAGAACTCAATTCTTAATAAGTGAAAGCAGAAGGTAAAAGGTAGAAGACCGAAAAAAAGAGAATTAATTATTCAAAAAGTTCCCTTTTTTCGGTCATAATCCCAAAATATTCCTTCTGCTTTTAATTAATATCAACTTAAGATTACCTATCTTATTCTTGCTTTCTTCTTTTTTCCCTTCGCCTACTTCTCGTCTTCGCGGTTCGCAAAAAAAAATACTCGGGTAATAAAAAAAGTAAATCTTAGATCTAAAATCTAAAATCTAAAATCTAAAACCTAAAATTGATTGATTGATAATGTCCAACGATAAATTATGGATTTCAGCACTGGGATTAGATATCGGCCTCAAACGAGTCGGCATCGCTGGCTGTGACGGCACGGGTTTAATAGCTACGGGCATTACAACACTTGTACGATCGTCCTTCGATCGAGACGTAGCTTATCTCCGAGAAATCGTGCGAGAGCGGAGAGTTCAAATTTTGGTTGCAGGCTTGCCCTACTCCCTGAGCGGAGAATTAGGTGCTCAAGCCCGACAAGTGCAGAAATATGCTACTCGCATCGCCGCAGCCTTAGAGCTCCCCCTAGAATACGTGGACGAGCGCCTGACTTCGGTTGAGGCAGAGGAATTGATGAAAACACAAGGGATTTCGCTGTCGCAAAATAAGGGTGCGATCGATCGCAAAGCAGCGGCCCTGATTTTGCAGCAGTGGCTAGACGAGCGGAGGCAAAATATCTCCGCCCTTCCCAATCCTTGATAGCTTGTAACAGAGGCGTGATATCCTGGTTGTGCAAGTTTGCTACGCACACCTGTAACCCTTGACAAACTGGAGAAAATTCTGGTGTACCCTCGGTACTGAAGCAGCACAAAATCGTGATTTGTCCTCAGTGTCGCATGCTGACTCGACTGAGATTTAAACGCTGCACTCCTCGCCTGTGGAAAAGGCTGCGAGTCTCGCGGTTTAAGCCTGTGGGCTGGCGATCGCCCACTTAGCCAGAATATCGCCACGAAAATTCCCAATTGTCAAGCAAACATTAGTGAATTATTGACGGAAAATAAGATACACGCGATGTCCTCATCCCCATACCGCAAAAAAGAGAATGGCAATTCCAACGAAGAGTCCGTCACCCTGACGGATGAAGTTGGGCGATCGCTGACTTGCAACATAGAATATTCTATGAATCTAGAAGGTCAAGAATACGCTTTGCTGCTTCCGATTGACTCACCCGTAGAAATTTTTACCTGGCAGGGAGACGATACTGACGAAGCAGCAATTCCTGTAGAAGACGAGACCGAAATCGACAAAATTTTTGATACAGCTAAAGTTGTCCTGCAAGAGCAGAACTTGACCCTCCGACGCACGGCGGTGACGCTGACTGTGGTTGGCGAATTGCCCGAATTTCCCGAAGAGGATATGGCATCCGATGTCGATCCAGATGAGGAGTCGGAGTTCGAGGAGCTGATGTGGCTGACCAGCTTCTACCACGAAGAACAGGAATATGCCATTTATACGCCTTTAGACCCCTTCTTTATCTTGGCTAGAATGAATGACGACGGCAAGCCCGAATTGCTTTCGGAAGAAGAGTTCCAAAGGCTGGAACCGATGTTACCTATGCTGGAAGACCAGTTCTTTGACGAGCTTGATTAGATATTAATTGCAGGCACAAGGCCTGATGGCAAAAAGCAGAATTTTTTACTATTTTATAAAAAAGTAAACTGCTCGCCCGATCGAACTTTTTCGAGATGGCCGCTTCTGCCTTCGCGATCGGGCTTTTGAATTGGGCCGTGTGAATTGGGTCTTTTAAAGGGCTTGTATTCGTAACTTTTCGGTCATCAATCGCAGGTCATCAGTCATTAGTCGCTAGTTAACCGCCGCTTATCCAAGACAACGGACTATGAATAAAGAACAAATGACAAAAGGCAGCTCGCGCGAGAGCCGAAAAGGTACTCCGCAAGTCTCTAAATGGTTGTTTTATCTGGCGTTGCTGCCGGCAATCTGGGGGGTTTGCGCTTGGCAGGGCTGGGCTTGGTGGAGCTGGGCTTCCGCGCCGCCTAAAATAGCTGAATCGTCAACTTCCCCGCCAGAGGATGCTGCTGTTTTGATCCAAATCCCGGATGGTACTCCCAGTCAAAAAATCGGCCGGGATTTAGAGGCCGCGGGGTTGATTCGATCGAGCTCGGCATGGAATATGTGGGCTCGCTGGCTGACTCTGCAAAACCGCGAGGGAGGTTTTCAAGCAGGAACTTACCGACTGTCGCCGACTCAGCCTCTGAGTGCAGTTGCTGACAAAATTTGGAAGGGCGAAGTCGTACAGCAGAGTTTCACGATTCCAGAAGGGTGGTCGCTGCAACAAATGAGCGCTTATTTTGAAGCGCAAGGTTTTTTCCCGGCTAAGGATTTTATGGCGGTGGCGAGTCAAGTTCCCTATGCTCAGTACCCTTGGCTGCCGAGCGGCCTGCCTCACTTGGAAGGGTTTTTGTACCCGGATACTTATCAGCTAGACGGCGATGCAATTAGCCCGGAAGCTGTCATTAAGCAAATGCTCGGTCGCTTCGAGGAGTTGGCTTTGCCGATATATCAAAAAAATCAGAAGAAAACTAAGCTGGATTTGAAAGAGTGGGTGACGCTGGCGAGTATTGTGGAAAAAGAGGCTGTGGTTGCGGGCGAGCGCAATCGTATTTCTGGGGTATTCAACAACCGTCTGAATAAGGGTATGCCCTTGGGTTCTGACCCGACGGTTGAATACGCCCTCGGCATTAGGCAAACGAAGGAAAAGCCTTTGACTTTCAAGCAGGTGGAAACCCCTTCTCCTTACAATACTTATATCAATGTAGGGCTGCCGCCAACTCCGATCGCATCTCCGGGAATAGCAAGTCTGGAAGCGACTCTGACTCCAGAAAATACAGAATACCTGTATTTTATGGCTCGATATGACGGCACTCACATTTTTAGCCGCACGCAGGCGGAACACGATGCTGCGATTGCTAAAGTTGACCAGCAGTTGCGATCGACTCAATAGATAGGCAATGACTAATACAAAAGTAAAAAGTCAAAAGTCACAAAGCAAAAGCAATAATTATTCACTTTTGATTTTTTACTTTTTTAATCTTTAACTTCCAATTTCTTATTTCTCAATCTAAAACCTAAAATCTAAAATCATTATGACTTGGGGTAAAATACTACAGCCTGACTTAGTTCTCGGCGATTCAGTCATGAAGTTAACGGCTGATATTCTTCAGGAATTTAATATTAAAGGATTAGTTTTGGATGTGGACGAAACTCTTGTTCCCATCACTGCAATGAATGCTTCTCCTGAACTCACCCTGTGGGTGGAAGAAATAAAACCAGTAGTATCGCTATGGTTGGCGAGCAATAATTTAAGTCAGACTCGGATCGGTCGGATTGCGGAGTCTTTGAATCTACCATACATCACGGGTGCAGCTAAGCCGTCCCGCCGCAAGTTGCGAAAGGCTATTAATGCAATGAATTTGCCGGTGGAACAAGTGGCGATGGTGGGCGATCGACTTTTTACTGATGTTTTGGCAGGCAATCGTTTGGGTATGTTTACTATTTTAGTGGAACCAATGGTTGATGCTGCGTATGCGCTTCGCAAGTATCCGGTGCGCTCTTTTGAAGTTTGGGTTTCTCAAGCTTTGGGGGCTTCTCTTGATAGCAGGAATTAGAAAGATTTAAATGACTCAAACTATTGTTGTTAAAATAGGAACTTCGACGCTAACTCGATCGACTACGGGAAACTTAGCTCTTTCAACTATTGCTGCATTGGTCGAAATTTTAGCTGATTTGCGGCAGCAAGGCCATCGAGTAGTTTTGGTTTCTTCGGGTGCGGTTGGAGTGGGCTGCGCGCGCTTGGGTTTGACGGAACGCCCGCGAAACATGGCTTTGAAACAGGCTGTGGCGGCTGTGGGCCAAGGGCGGCTGATGCGGGTGTACGATGATTTGTTTACTACTCTGCAACAGCCGATCGCTCAAGTATTGCTCACCAGGGGCGATTTAGTGCAGCGTAACGGTTATGTTAACACTTGCAATACTTTTGGGCAACTGCTCAGGTTGGGCGTGATTCCGATCGTCAATGAAAACGATACAGTAGCGGTAGACGAACTCAAATTTGGCGATAACGATACGCTTTCGGCGCTAGTAGCGAGTTTGGTAGAAGCAGATTGGTTGTTTGTACTCACAGATGTCGATCGGCTGTATTCCGCCGATCCGCGCAGCAATCCCGACGCGCAGCCGATCGCCCTAGTTCAAAGTATGGCACAGCTCACAGAATTTCAGGTGCAAACAGGAGATTCCCGCAGCGGTTGGGGAACCGGCGGAATGGTGACAAAAATTGAAGCCGCGAGAATAGCAACTGCATCGGGAGTGCGGACTGTCATCACTGACGGCTGCTTTCCTGGTAATATCGAGAAAATACTCAAGGGAGAGTCGATCGGCACTCAATTTGAGCCTCAACCGCGCCCTGTAAACGCTCGCAAACACTGGATAGCTAACGTGCTAATTCCCGCAGGGAAACTATATTTAGACGCGGGTGCTGTCAAGGCAATTTCCCAGGGCGGAAAATCGCTTTTAGCTGCGGGTATTGCTCAAGTAGAAGGAGAATTTCAAGCTGATGATTCCGTACAGTTGTGCGACACAACAGGCAAACAAATTGCTAGAGGACTTGTGAATTATAGCAGTTTAGAATTGAGACAAATCCAGGGCTGCAAGTCCGATAAAATTGCTGAGATTTTAGGCTATGCAGGCGTAGAAACGGCGGTACACCGAGATAATTTAGTGATTGTTTAAACTAACAAATATCGAGACAGTCGATCGCGCAATGAGCGAAGGCAGAAATTGAAGATATTTGCAGCACAGTCTTGCAAGAATTTGTTTGGCTGTGTCTGAACAGCTCGTTCATCGCTTCTGTAAACAGTTCAAATAAATTTTGGGCTAATTCTAAAGCTGCTTGGTATTCCGCATCTGTAAGTTTGATTTCTGCTAAAATTTGCAACATCTCTGGCGTGTTTAAAAGGTGATAATTTTCTAAACCCCCATAATATCCTCCAAAATCAACAGATTCTTTTTGGTTAATTTGCTGTAATTCCACTACCACTGCTAGCGCCGCCTCAAAAAAAACTTGGGCAGTTCCTTCGAGGACTTCCACTAACACCAGCTTCTGAATAAAAGAAGCTTTCCAAGCGTACCGTTCTATCACTGAACAAAGCGCTCGAGTTTTTTTAGTTTCTTCACCCCAAAGCAGTCTGAAATCGCCGTAACTCATTAATTGGTTTAAGCCCAGTTCCTCTAGATATTCTAGATAGTCATGCCAATAATAGTTTTTTTTATAAGTATATTTATTAATGAGTTCCTGAACTTTGTTATTACTAGAAGATTCTCGCAGCACATATTTATTTAAATCGCTCAATCCCACAGCCAAAGGAGCGAGTACAGGTGCAAAAATTAATCTTTGATTCGCGTGAATGTGTTTGTTGGCTAGAAAGTCAAACAAGGGCAATTTTGCAAACTCTTGCTTTTTGGATTCAATGAATGCTACAATGCCTTTCATACTTTTTTCGCTTGAATGGTTGCTGTGAAGATCATCTTCATATCTCCGTTAATTATCTATATTTTCGAGCCTAAAGAATTGTGTTTATTATCATATATATTGGTATTTAAGATCATAGGTAAGAGTGTTGGCAGTCACAGGAAACAGTGACTTGTATCATATTGTGCCCGAAGTTCGAGCATCTTGTTGCCTAGAGATAAAATGTTCTAATTTTAGATTGCATATTTCAGGCGTTGCTCAAAGCCACCCCACAAGAGTTTGATTATTTACCGATAATTTAAAGGATGATTAACTTATATGGGCAAGTGAGGGTCCTGTTCGTACTGCTAAAAAATGCCTTTTACAAAATCGCGGTGATCCATGCAAATCAGTCCTAGACGCATAGAAGTCTCGAAACCAGGTTTCTTCGGAGATTCATCGTTACTCAATAAAAAATTTTCTGAGACACCCGGTTTCTTTAACCCTCGCTTTTATTGCTTGTTCCCTCTTTTCTCTTCCCTCTTCTTATTCCTTATTCCTTCTTCCGGCAGCCATAACTCTCCAAATGACAATTTCCAATTCTCAGAATTGCCTTTAGGTGCGTTCTGAGTTACTCTATCTTTTGGATCAGTTAACACAATTATAGGAGTTAATCTTGGAACGGACTTTTTTAGCGATTAAGCCCGACGGCGTACAGCGCGGACTCGTCGGCGAAATTATCGGTCGTTTTGAAGCCAAGGGCTTTAAGTTAGTTGGCATGAAGCTGATGACGGCGAGTCGCGAACTAGCGGAACAACATTATGATGTTCACAAAGAAAAACCCTTCTTTGCTGGATTGGTAAACTTTATCACTTCAGGCCCTGTAGTGGCGATGGTGTGGGAAGGTGACGGCGTTGTGGCGTCGGCGAGAAAAATCATTGGCGCCACAAATCCTCTGAATGCAGAACCAGCGACAATTCGGGGAGATTTTGCCGTCAATGTCGGCCGTAATCTCATTCACGGTTCTGATGCTGTCGAGACTGCCCGTGCTGAAATTAGCCTTTGGTTCAAGGAAGAAGAATTGAGTGCTTGGACACCTTGTTTAACTCCTTGGATTGTGGAATAGTTTTGATATTCTCCCGGTGGTTAATCGGGAGATATAGCCTTTCTCAAACAAATGAAATATCATGCTTATGACTCACTCATAACCGTAAAATATAGAATAGTTTGAGATTTTTACTCGTTACCAAGAGCTTCGCGGTAACGAGAAGAAAAAATATTAATTGGAACTTAAAAACTCCAAATAATTATTAGTCAATTCTTTGACTGCTAATTCATAAAACTGCTGACCTTGTTCGGGGGTTGCCAATGCCGGATTTGAACCCATTCTTCCGTCGGGAAATCGGCGTCGGAAGTCAGCAGCACCGTAAATTTTGTGCCCGGAAGCAACTTCTTCCGAAAGCGGAGCTTGCTTGATTGCTTCTGGATAAAGGTACTGGGTTAAGGCGATTTCGCTGGGGGTGGCGTGAGAACCTTCTTGGTTTCCGTATAATTCTTTTGCTAGTTTGTAGACTGAGCCGCACATGAACCAGTTGCCGATTTGACACTGGATTTTATCGGCATTTGGTAGATTCAAGTCCGACAAATGCGCGTAACTCTCGGAAAATGCTGCTTTCATGGTGGCAATGTTGCCGCCGTGACCGTTAATGAAGAAATATTTCTCAAATCCAGCTTTTGCTAAAGATGTGATATAATCCCTGATTACCAATATCAGAGTCTGCGGTCGCAGGCTGATTGTGCCGGGAAAGCTGGTGTGGTGCAGGGCCATGCCGACATTAATTGTCGGGCCGATTAAGGCATTGGCAGCTTCGCCGACACCGCGGGCGATCGCCTTGGCTGCAATGGCGTCAGTCCCGATCAAGCCGGTGGGCCCGTGCTGTTCGGTGGAGCCGATGGGGATAATTATGCCTCGGGAGCTTTCTAGATAAGCTTCTACCTCGGACCACGTACTCAAATGCAGCAACATGATAGGCAGTCTACAAAATTTTTACTTGCTATCGTCGATCGTAGCCGGCACGGGAAGAAAAAGGAATTTAGACCAACTTATTATTGTATTCTTAAAAAAAGCCCTACAGCCCCATTCCACCTTTACCGTTATATTACTTAACGTTAATAATTTAACCACTTGATGGCCAAAACTTTACCTTTTAATAACCTTTTAAGAGTAGTATAACAAGCATATCCCTCTAGATTGGGTGTTACGTGGTCAATTAACAGCGGGCAATGTTTTATGAAATTAACACCGACCCCGAAAAATGACCAGACTTCTGTGGCCTGGACGCAGGCAGACAGCGCGGTTCCGACAACTGCTCTACGGCTGTATTCCTTACACGAGCAAGTAGCAAAGGTCGAGCGCGTGTCTGTGGGATGGACTGGCGAAAGATTCTAAGCGATCCTCTTCGAGGGCTTCGCTAACGAACAAATGGCGATCGTACAAGCGATCGCAGCGCGAGAGTACCTCAGCTACTGAAGAAGGTACCTCGCGGTAGCCACATACAAACATCACTCCCACTGATATTTATGTCTTCTGCTGAATTAAGCGAAAGTCCTTCAAGGTTGGCTGTTGGACAAGCCGGCCGTATCTTGTTATTGGAAGGTGAAGATCTGTTGCGGGAAATGCTAGCTTTAGCCCTTAAAGAACAGGGCTATGAGGTGGTGGTTACTAGCGACGGGCGCAACGCTCTGCCTTCTATACAGGCTTCTTCGTCATATCACGGTGAATTGGCCTTTAACCTGTTAATTATGGATTCAATTAACGGTTTAGATCTGTGTCGAATGTTACGGCATCAAGGAAATCCCGTCCCTATTTTGATTATCGGTGCTAGAGGAAGTGCCAACAATTGCGCTTTTTACCTCGAAGCCGGCTCGGATGATTATCTGACCAAGCCTTTTGGAATGCGGGAGTTTATCGCTCGCTGTCGAGCGCTGATGCGGCGCCAGCGCCTCGGTCGCTTACCGGAACCGAGGATGCTGCAATATAAGAGCATAACTCTATATCCTGAAGAGTGCCGCGTGTTGGTTCGTGGTCTGGAAGTGAAATTTTCTCCTAAACAGTTTCGCTTACTAGAACTATTTATGAGTTATCCCCGGCGAGTTTGGTCTCGCGATCAGTTGCTGGAAAAAATTTGGGGTCAAGATTTTATCGGAGACAGCAAAACAGTTGACGTTCACATCCGTTGGCTGCGCGAAAAGTTGGAATTAGACCCGGGTCAACCGGAATATATCATTACGGTACGTGGTTTCGGCTATCGATTTGGTTGAATTTTTAAATCAGTTATAGGGTTGGAAGTTGCAGCCGAATTGACGTAAGGACACAAAATTTTTGTGTCCTTATTTGTCTATGCAGAGTGTGCAATACACTAGCTTGGAGGTGCAGCCAGTAGACTTATTGTAGCGACCGTTGCCGTTATCTTTTAGCCTGGGCGATCGGTATAAATCAAAACTCCCCTGTCCACTGCCAACAATAAAGTTTCGAGCAATCTCCTGCAACCGCAACAGCCGCCACCATATCTGAACTGGGAATTAATTCTATTAAAGACCATCTCGATGCTTCTTCGGGGTTGTCTTCAACATTTAACAGCGCGGCAGGTTCTCCTGGAGCAAGGGTGACATCAAACTGATTCAGGGGAATAGAAAGTCCTTTACCGACTGCTTTGATATAGGCTTCTTTGCGAGTCCAACAGGTGAAAAAAGCTTTGGGTTGGAGATGTTCTGGGAGCGAACGCAACACAGAATTTTCTAAGGGGGAAAAAAACTTTTCAGCAATTTCCAGGCCATGAAAGTTGGGATTTATGCTTTCAATGTCGACACCAATATCTCGATTTTTGGTAATCGCAATTAGAGCCATGTTTCCTGAGTGAGACAAATTGAAACTGAGGGTATTTCCACCTTGGGCGGCGATGAGAGAGGGTTTGCCGTAGGGATTGTAGTCAAAGCGCAAAATGTGAGAATTTATGTTAAGATAGCGACTGAGAATTTCTCTGAGCGCGCCACGACTCACAATAAATTGCGATCGACCTTTGGGAAAGTGAAAACCATTGGCTTTTGTCCGCTCGTCTGGTGAGAGAGTCTCTTGTAAACTCTGTAAGCAAGATTCTGTTTGAGCTAGAGAGACGCGCCAAACATGAATTTCGCCCAGATCCAATGTCAAGTCTTGCGGTGGAGAATTCCACGAATCAAAAGCAGTAATCATGTATTTATCTTCTTTTCTGAGTCACCTCATCCAGCATTCCCAGAAACAGGCAAGATGCCTGTTCTACTTTTAGAAACAGGCAAGATGCCTGTTCTACAACAGATGAATTTCAATCGCAAGAATTAATAAATCCAGCTTTGTACAACTTTTCCCGCTAATTGCTGTCCCAACCAAGGCGTATTTACCGATCGCGACTTCAGACTTAGCCCGTCAACATTCCAACTCATTTCCGGGTCGAACAAAATCAGCTCAGCAGAGACTCCAGTGGCAACCGTGGCGGGGGCTTGTCCGAGACAAACGGCAGGGCCTGCGCTCAAAACTCGCCACAGTTCTAAAGCCGAAAATTCGCCCGTTTTTACCAGTCCGTGCCACAGTAAAGGCAAAGCTAATTCCAAGCCGATCGCCCCGGGCGGACTATCAGCAAAAGCCACAGTTTTCTCCTCATAAGTATGCGGGTTGTGGTCGATCGCGATCGCGTCAATTACGCCATCTTTCACAGCTTGAATCAGCGCTAATTGGTCGCTGAGATTGCCCAACGGCGGTTCTAGGCGTAAATTCGGATCGTAGGGCAACGAAGCAGTCAGAGCATTTTTCCCGCCGGAATCTTTAGAGTTTCCTGAAATTGCCCCGACATTCAACAGCAAGTGCATCCAAGTCACACTCGCAGTCACCGGCAAACCCCGCGCCTTGGCATCTCGAATCAATTCCACGCTGCGGGCTGTAGAAACGCGCATGATGTGTACCGGAGTGCCCGCAGATGCCACCAACTCCAGAATTACCGCCAAAGCCGAAGTTTCCGCACTCGCCGGAATTCCTGGTAAACCCAAGCGCACCGACAGCGCACCCTCTCTCACCGCGCCCTTTCCTGCCAAAGTTTGATCGCACGGCCACAAAGCAGCAGACTTGCCCAAAGGCTTGATATACTCCAGCAAACGCCTCACCAGAGCCGGATTAGACAGCGGCAAACCGTCCGCAAAACCCACCACCGCAGAGGAGGCCAGCTCGCCCAACTCCGCCATCTGCTGCCCTTTAACGCCCGCTGTCAGCGCGCCCCAAAAATACAAGCGGGGCAGCCCGGGCGGCAAATTGCGGATATGTTGCTGCAACAAAGCTAAACCGGCCAAATTGTCAACAGGCGGCGAGGTATCAGGCAAAATCGCCACTCGCGTAAAACCCCCAGCCGCTGCAGCCTGCATCAAAGATTCGAGCGTTTCCCGATCCTCAAAACCCGGTTCTCCGCTGTGACTGTACATATCACTTAACCCCGGCCCCAAAATCAGTCCCTGGCAATCCCGCACTTCCGTGTCAGCGGGAAACTCAGCAATTTTTTCTTCGACTGCTTTGATATCACCTTCAGCAATCAGAATATCAGCGATGCGATCGCTCCCTGAAACTGGATCTAGCACTCGTACATTTTGTAGCAGTTCGCGGCTCATATAGCAGAAGGAAGAAGGAAGTTCGGCAACGGATTATGTAACGGATGTAACGGATGTAACGGCTGTCAGGAAGAAGGAAGAAACAATCCACCGCATTAGTTTCAGGAATTAAGAACTTCCTAAGCGTCGGGCGCGGTTGTTATCAAAATTCAAACATTTTTCAGGCGGGCGAAGCGTAGCGGAGGGCGTTCCTTCCGCTACGGGTTCGCGCTCAGCAGTTTACTAATTACAGTGCTCCGGCTGCTGTTTTGTCAAAAACTCCGCCGCTCAAATGAGTTGTGACATTCATCGCTTGTAATACCGGCAAACCATCGGGACCGTGGGGATAATCAATCACGCTAACGGCTCCGTTTCCTTGTTTGAATTTCCAGAAATGTTCGGGTTCCAAACCGAATAGGTGGCAGAGAATGGCTTTGTTAATGGCGTCGTGAGCAACGACAATCCCAGTACCAGAAACAGATTGTACTATTTCTCGCCAAGCTGCGATCGCTCTGTGCCAAACTTGCTGCAAATTTTCTCCTTCGGGCATTTGGACTTTTTCAGGAGATGTTTTCCATTCTTCAAGCAAACCCGGATAGGATTCTTCGATTTCTGATTCAAACTTTCCTTCCCAAAGTCCGTGGCTGATTTCCCTCAACTCGTCGCGGAGTTCTAGTTGCAAACCGCCGTGATATTTGAGAATAATTTCCGCAGTTTCTTTCGGACGCAGCATCGAACTGCTGATCGCAAAATCCAATTTTACATCCTTGAGAAATTCTGCTGCCCGCCGGGATTGTTCGCGGCCGTTATCGTTGAGAGGCACGTCAATTTGCCCTTGAAATTTACCTGCTTTATTCCAGTCTGTTTCGCCGTGACGCACCAACAACAATCGCGGGCCTTGGTGTCCGTCCCTCGGTTTGGGAAAAATTTCCCCGGTATGGGAAGTTAAATTTACCGACTCTAATTGAATTGCAACTTTCTTTTTTTGCTCTCCGGGTTTGTCGTTGGTAACAGGGGAAGGGCCAAAATTAATGACACTAATTCCGCAATTTGACTGTTGAATTGATTGATAGTAATCCGGGGTAATTTCCGAGGCGGTGGCGATGAGAGCGCGGTTGATTCCGTTGTGACCTACTACTAGAATTGTACCGTCTTGGTGGCGCGATAAAAGTTCTTGCCAAAAGTGTCGGGCGTTAGCAAAAATTGCCAATACGGGAAAGTGTTCGATTTCTCCGTCAGCAGATGGCAGTTTCATGGAAAATTTGTCGGGCTGTTTTTGCCACTGCTGATATGCTTCGGGGAACTTGTCGATCGCATCTTGGCGCAACATTCCTTCCCACAAAGGCAAATCGATTTCCATCAAATTATCAGTTGGCTGGAGTTGTGGCGGATTTGTCAAGCGCGACAGGATGATTTCTGCTGTTTCTTTGGCTCGTTGCAGAGGGCTGGTATAGGCGGTATCAAAGGCGATACTGCTGAGTGTGTCACCTACTTGCAGGGCGGTGTTGCGACCTGCTTCTGTCAAAATTGATTTATCGAGGCGGCCTTGGATGCGGCGTTCTTGATTGTAGGTGCTTTTGCCGTGACGGACTAAGATAATGCGAGTCATTCGATTTTAGATTTTAGATTTTAGATTTTAGATTTAGCCTGCTACCCGGCTGCGGGTGCGCTGTGCACACCTTACCCATACATGGCGGAGCGAGGATTTGTGGCGTAAGTCTTGTTGAGGCGAGTCAAAAAGATGAGCCAGTGAAATTTTACCAGTTGTCGGGATACTCTCGTCTGCAACGACCTATGATTAAAGACGGAAAAGATTTAGCCACAGATTCGCGCGGGACGGAAAAGCAGGAATGACACTGAAGCGGGTTATTTTAGGTATTTTAACGGCGATCGCGATCGCCCTGGTCGGTTTATCTTTACTTGCTAGTTGGAATCAGCCGCAAATTCAAAGCCGGCTCGAACTCTACCAGACAAATTTGCTGCTGCACGCCTCGGAGTGGCAGGGAGAAAATAATCAGAGTGTTAATTTAAGTTCGGCGCGCAACAATATTGTCGGTGCAGATCCTTTAAGTACGGCTTTGACGCAATATCAAGAAGCGCGAGACTCGACTCGCAAAACTCTCGAAACAACTCAATCACAATTTAAAGGAATTCAGTCTGCCATCGCCTCCAAGTCTGCTGATAATACTCTGAATTTGGCTCAAAACAAGGCTTTGTCTGAGTCGATCGAGCAACAGTCAGCGCTGCTAAACGAACTTGACTTGCGCTTAGGAATTTTGCAGGCAAGCAGTGGCAAAACTGAGGCTGCTCTCCAAACTTGGACAAATTTAGTTGAGCGCTACAAAACTAAAATAGATGACGACTCTTCGGTGGTAACTGCTCAAGTTTTAACGGGAATTTGGAGCAATCCGGCTCAACTGCTGCCGGATGCCGAGCCGCGCATTCAAAAGTCTTTGGATGGCTGGTTTCGCTATCGTGCTCTCGCTCAACTTTACAAGCTGCAAGAACGTTCTAAAGAGGTGGCGGCGCTTCAAGCAGCAGAGCAAGCAACGGCTGAACAAGCTATAGAAAAGTTGGCAATTGTGGTTGGGGTTCCGGCGATCGCACTTTTTATTGGTACGGTTTTGCTGATTGGTTTGACCGTGCAGTGGCTGTTGCAGCGGCACCAGTTAGAGACAGCAGGTTCCGGCCCGGTGTTGGCGCGAAATGCGAGCTTGACTTGGGATGTGCCTTGGGACGGCGAGATTGTTTGGCAGGTGCTTGTGGTCGGCTTTTTCTTTGTCGGCCAAATCTTGATTCCCTATTTGTTGCTGCCTGTTTCTCTGGCTGTTTTAAAACTCAATCCTGCTACTTTTGACCCGCGCGACAAGGCTTTTTATATCTTTGCTACTTATTTGTTGCTGTCGGCTGGAGGGCTTTCGGTACTGTATTTTTCGGTCAAGTCTTTTTTGCCTTTGCCGGAAGGTTGGTTTCGGATTAATTGGCGGGGAAATTGGTTTTTGTGGGGTTTTGGCGGCTATTTTGTTGCTTTGCCTTTGGTAGTTTTGGTATCCCTGATCAATCAGCAATTTTGGCAGGGACAAGGCGGCAGTAATCCGATTTTGCCGATCGTTCTCGAAGGTAGGGACAACGTGGCTTTGGCGGTGTTTTTCGGCACTGCTGCGATCGCGGCTCCGGTTTTTGAGGAAATCGTGTTTCGAGGCTTTCTGCTGCCTTCTCTGACTCGCTATTTGCCTGTTTGGGGGGCGATCGCAGCTTCTGCTTTCTTGTTTGCTGTGGCTCACTTGAGTGTCTCTGAGATTCTGCCTTTGGCGACTTTGGGTGCAGTTTTGGGGTTTGTGTACACGCGATCGCGCAATCTCCTTGCTCCTATGCTTCTCCACAGTCTTTGGAACAGCGGTACTCTCCTGAGTCTGTTTCTTTTGGGCGGTGGCGCGAGTTAATTGGAGCGGTTGTTAATAATTGTGAATTAATCGAGTTTTTTTGAGAGTGCTCGTCAGGGCGATCGACTCTTGCCAAAAACAGCAGTAGGGTGTTCGGTGCGCCCCTGGTATCTAAGTCGGTAAAATAACCGGAATTCCTATAGGGGCGGGTTCACCCTAATCTGTAATATCAGCCACAGATCCAGATCGACGAGTCCAGCTTCCTTACTTGAGCGGAAAAACAGGGTTTAACATGGAAGTAATATCTTGTCGGCTGATGATTGAGAAACTGACCCGGGCGATCGCACCAAACGGAAGTTGACAATCCGGCTAATTTATAGCTAAATTTTAATTTAGGATGAGGCTTAAACCCATGAGCAATTTGAACAGCCGCAACTTAGAGAGAACGCCGAGTTGGATGCGTTTCGCACCCTACGCAGCCTTAGGTCTTTTAATATTTTCTTTCAATTCAGGCAGCGAACTCAATTATTTCTTGAGAGGCTATTTGGTGATTCTACAGGCTCAAGTCGGTATAGTTCTGCTGTATTTTGCGATGTCTAAGTTTCGCAAAAACCAAAATAAATGAGTAAAAATTAGTAAGCTTACTTAGGTCGATCGTTAAAGGTCGATCGCCGAGTTAAAATAAAAACTGGGGAAAGTAAAAATGGTAAAAGATAAAACCGTAGCAGTTGTGTTAGCTTTCTTTGTTGGAGGTTTCGGAGTTCACAAATTTTATTTGGGCAATAACTTAGCAGGGGTATTATACTTGCTATTTTCTTGGACATTAATTCCGTCACTGATCGCATTTTTCGATTTTATCGGCCTACTGCTGATGTCGGAACAAGCTTTTCAGGTTCAGTACAATGGCGGCACGCTGCCGTCGGGGTATGCCCTCAGAGCGGCAAAAGATGTAACAGGGGCGATCGGCGAATTGAAAAAGCTTTACGATATGGGCGCAATTACCGCCGAAGAATATGAAGAAAAACGCCAAAAATTGCTGCGAGAATTGTAATTAAGAAGGAAGTTCGGCAACGGATTCTGTAACGGATGTAACGGATGTCAGGAAGAAGGAAGAAGAAAGCCCGCTATTAAAAAAGTGGGATTGAATTAAGTGTGAGATCACAGCTATTTAATTAAGGATAAAATTAACGTGTCTCAAGATTTATACTGGCTGCGTCAAACTCCAAACTGGGTGTGGTATGCTTTTATTCCCTACTTCGGCGGATTGGCGATCGCCTATGCAGGCCAAAAGTCAAATATTCGCAGTTGGATGGGATGGGGTGTTGCAATTACTTTAGCAGCACTAGCGGTATCTTCTTCAACTAATTTGGGTACGATCGTGTGGATTGCTCAAATTGTTACTGCTTTTAGTTTGAAAAAGCGCTATCTGATCAAAACCGCACCCAGAGGCATACTGGTTCCTGCAAGTGCAACAAATGCCGAAGAACTGGCAAACGTGCGCGGCAAAATAGATATTAACGAGTGTACCAAAGACGATATGGTCAGAATCTTGGGTTTGCCGATCGTCTACGCCAACGATATTGAATCTTTGCAAAACGAAGGCTACATTTTTACCCACGCCGAAGAGTTATCAGAAATAGCCGGAGTTCCCGAAAGCCACGTCAGACGCATCGCCCCGATGATTTGCTTCAGCTACAATTATCAAAAAGAATTGCAGTTTACTTGGAAACGGTTAAACATTCTTTCGCCGGAAGAGTTGATCGCCAGCGGTTTAGATCGGATTGTTGCCGAAAAAATAGTTAGAGAAAGGCAGAGAAAAGGTGCTTACAAATCAGTTGTAGAAGTTAAGCGGCGGACGGGACTGCCTTTTGATTCATACCGCCATATTTGTTAATTTGCAGTTGTTATCACGAACAGCTTATGACAACAAAATTAGAAGTTAACGGACAAAAAATGTATGATACAGATTAGCTCAGATAGAGGTAAACCAGTTTGGAAAAGTTCCGGGTTCGCGACTTCTCAAACATCAACTGGGAAAATCTGATTGCAGAAATAGAAGACGTGAGGCGAAGTGAACGCGGGAGTTGAGAGAGTAATGTGGTGGTAATTCTCCTGCACTTGCTTAAGTGGCAATTTCAACCGGATCAAAGAAGTGGTAGCATATCTAAAAATCTAAAATCTAAAATCTAAAATCTAAAATCTATTGATTTTCTGCCAGAAGAAATGATTCAACGGTAGCATGGCTAAAAAGCTCGATCGCCTCCTGGTAATTGACATTAAATGCACCTGCTGGCAAAAATCTCCTCCAGAAGGCGGACTCAGCGAAATTATCAAAAAAAGTATTTATCCTCTTGACATTTACACAAAATAATGATATTTCAGTATATTGTGAAACTCCTACTTTTCCCTAGCATCAACTCCAAGCCCGGGTAAGTTTTCAAGAATCTGTCTTAAATATCAGTGGTATCCTATCAGAATTATTATTGAAACGCAGAACGACACAATAGTAGCAGAACCGCTAACATCACACTTATGTCTGACTCTACTCCATCCCAAATCTCCCCAGAAGCTGCACCGGAAAGTGCTGCTACCGAAAACCGCAGTGCCAAAACTCGTCAACTGTTGGGCATGAAAGGGGCCGCTAGCGGGGAAACATCCATCTGGAAAATTCGCCTGCAACTGATGAAACCGATTACCTGGATTCCCTTAATTTGGGGCGTGGTGTGCGGGGCGGCGTCTTCTGGAAACTATGTTTGGAACCTAGAAAATTTCTTGATCGCAGCAGCTTGTATGTTGATGTCAGGGCCGTTGCTTGCCGGGTACACTCAAACTTTGAACGACTTTTACGATCGCGACATCGACGCCATTAACGAGCCCTACCGTCCGATTCCCTCCGGTATCATCTCGATTCCGCAAGTAGTAACGCAAATTTTGGTATTATTAGCCGCTGGCATTGGGGTGGCTTATGCTCTAGACTTGTGGGCGGGTCATGAATTCCCGATAATGACAGTTTTGACTCTCGGCGGCGCGTTTCTAGCTTACATCTACTCTGCGCCCCCGCTGAAACTCAAGCAGAATGGCTGGTTGGGAAATTATGCCCTGGGTGCTAGCTACATTGCCCTGCCTTGGTGGGCGGGTCAAGCTTTGTTTGGTACACTAGATCCCACCATTATGATATTGACCCTGTTTTACAGTTTGGCAGGGCTGGGGATTGCGATCGTCAACGATTTCAAAAGTGTTGAAGGTGATCGGCAATTAGGGTTAAAATCTTTGCCAGTGATGTTTGGCATCACCACCGCAGCTTGGATTTGCGTGTTGATGATCGACATCTTTCAAGCTGGGATTGCAGGCTACCTGATCAGCATCCACCAAAACCTTTACGCTGTCATTCTGCTCCTGCTGATAATTCCCCAAATTACTTTTCAGGATATGTACTTTTTGCGCAATCCGCTTGAAAATGATGTTAAATATCAGGCAAGTGCTCAGCCTTTTCTGGTTTTGGGTATGCTGGTAGCAGCCTTGGCACTGGGTCATGCGAGTTAAGCAGAGTTGTGAGGTTTGAGTTAAAAAATTTTGAATTCAAAAAATCTAATTCACTTCTCAAAAAAATACCAATCTCTGCAGCGTTAAGAAAAGTTTTGAATTTTGAGTGGTGAATTAAAAAGTTTTTAATTCAAAAAACCTAATTCAAGGCAGCGTGTTATTCAATAAAAAATGTCGAATTAAAAATTAAGAATTGAAGAAAGCTAGCTTTTTAAATTTTTAATTTTTAATCGGACTTGATGAGGTTTGAAGGTCTGAACGTGGCAGAATTTTTCTCAAATATCAAAGATACATTGAGCAAAGTCACTAACGCAATAAGCGGTAATTCCGATCGAGAACCGCCCAAGGCTGCGAAGGGCAATAAGCTCAACTCGCCGGAATCCGAGGCGCAATTTTATACACAGACAAGGGATGAGCGAGCCGAGTATGTGGTATCAGAAGATGCTGCACCTCCAGAAGAGTCAGAATATTTAGAGTCAGAATATTTAGAGCCAGAATACGCTCGATATCCAATAGTCAAGCGCGATTGGGAAGGATTGAAACGCTTAATTGCTTGGTTGGAAATTGAACCTCAAGTTACCAGCTTGCAAACCAAGGGAAAAGAATTGTTGCGGCCGGGATTAAGTTTGCTGGGAACTAAATCACCCCAAAAATCCGATAGTAGCGAATTTGCGGAAAATAGCGAATCGCAGAACACCCAACTGCCGATAAATACCGCACTACAGGAAAATAGCGCACCGCAGGAAAATACTAAAAAACGTGTCCCCCGCCGTCCTAGATTTTGGATAAGTTTAGGTGTTGCCAGTATAAGCGGGGGCGCTTTAATCTACTGTTTATGGATTTTGTACACCTTAGACAAAGGTTTGCCGGATGTTAACGATTTGTCAGCCTTTAACCGCGACGGAACGCTGACAATTAAAGCAGCAGATAATACGATTTTGTTGCAGTCTGGTCCGGCAACTAGAGATAAACTGAAACTTCAAGAAATTCCCGAATTGTTGGTTAAAGCTTTTATTGCCATAGAAGACCGCCGTTTTTACAAACATCGCGGGGTGGATTATCAAGGTATTGTGCGATCGATTGTTTCTAACTTGATAGAAAGAGATTTAGTGCAGGGTGGCAGTACAATTACGCAACAATTGGCTCGCGTTGTTTTTCTTAATCAGGAAAGAAGTATTAGGCGGAAAGTCCGGGAAGCTCTTTTAGCTCAAAAAATAGAGCGAGAGTTGAGTAAAGACCAAGTTTTAGAACGATATTTAAATCTAGTTTATTTGGGTTCGGATGCTTACGGTGTGGCAGATGCGGCTTGGGTTTTCTTTAGCAAAACAGTCGATAAATTAAATTTGGCAGAAATGGCAACTTTGGCGGGTTTGCCACCGGCACCGAGCGAATATTCGCCTTTGGTTAATCCGGATATGGCTAAGAAACGCCGCAATATTGTGCTGCAACAAATGCAGGAAGCGAAGGTAATTACAGAGGTTCAGGCGAAGGAGGCGATGGCGGCACCTATGGCGGTTAAACCAAGTGCGCCGAAGCGATTTAAAGTAGTCGCGCCTTATTTTGCTAGTTACATTCGGAAGGAATTGCCGCGCTATGTTTCTAAAGATGCTTTGGAAGCTGGCGGTTTGACTGTTGAGACGACGGTGGATTTGAAGTGGCAGAAAATAGCGGAACAGGTTGTTAAAAATGCGATCGAAGTTGATGGCCGCAGTCAGGGTTTTGAACAGGCGGCTTTAGTTTCTATGGACACTAAGACTGGGGAAGTTAAGGCCCTGGTGGGTGGCGGAAATTTTAAGGAAAGTCAGTTTAACCGTGCTACGCAGGCTTTGCGGCAGCCCGGATCGACGTTTAAAGGCTTGGTTTATGCAGCAGCGATGGCGGCTGGTTTTTCTCCCTATGACAGTTACGAAGACGAACCAATTATTATCGACGGCTATCAACCGAATAATTATGGCAAAAAATTTAGCGGTTGGCGATCGATCTCGGATGCTTTGACAAGTTCGGTGAATGTCGTAGCTGTGAAGGTGTTGATGGATGTGGGGTTTGAACCGGCGATAAAATTAGCCAACGATATGGGGATTAAGTCTAAATTGAGTCCGATTTATTCCCTCGCTTTGGGCTCTTCAGAGGTAAATTTGCTGGAGTTAACCAATGCTTACGGTACTTTAGCATCGCAAGGGAATTTTATTGAAGCCCACGGCATTAAGCGGGTGATTAATCAGCGGGGAAATGTGATTTATCAGGCTAATTTTAAACCGAAGCGGGTTTTGGATAAGGATAGTGCTGCGATTACTACTTGGATGTTGGAGGGCGTTGTCCAAGACGGTACGGGGGGGCCTGCTGCGTTAAACGATCGCGCTGTAGCAGGCAAAACTGGTACTTCGGAAAACGTGCGGGATTTGTGGTTTATTGGTTACATTCCGCAGGTGGTGACTGGCGTTTGGTTGGGGAATGATGACAATTATCCCACCTGGGGAACTAGCGGTACCGCTGCCTACAATTGGCGCGATTTTATGAGTCAAGCTGTCAAGGGAATGCCGGTAGAGAAGTTTCCAAAGTTGCCGCAGTTGGAGGGCCGCAAAGGCAGTATTAAGGCCAAACCGGTGCAGCCTCATAAGATTATTCGGGGGATGATTGTGAATGAGGATGGTGCGATCGTGCCTTACAATCCTAATCCTGAACCGAAGTATTACCCACCGCAAGAGCCGGCTTATCAAGAACCTGCTTATCAAGAGCCTGCTTATCAAGAGCCTGCTTATCAAGAGCCTGCTTATCAAGAACCGGGATATTAAACTATCGGTTTGGAGTAAGGACTTTACTGCTTTTTCAAGCGCTTTAGCCTCACCATAAAAAAGCCGTCCATGTGATGTCTGTGCGGCCAAACTTTCACCCATCCTTCGGGTGATGGCTGTACTGGTAAATCAATTGTTGGCGGTTCGATTTGCCAGTGAGGATTGCTGTCTAAGAACGATCGAATAACTGTTTCATTTTCCAAGGGATGAATTGTGCAAGTTGCATAAACTAATACGCCGCCGGACTTGACAAATGTCGCTGCATTTGCTAACAATTCCGATTGCAGTTGAGATTGTTGTTGAATGTTTTCGGGCGTGTGATGCCAGCGGGCGTCGGCGCGGCGGTGGAGGGTTCCGAGACCGGAACAAGGTGCGTCTAGTAAAACTCTGTCTGCGAGGTTAACAAACTCTGGGAAATGGCGGCTGTCTCCGGTATGAATTTTAATCGATTTCATCTGGAGTCTGTCTGCATTTTCTTTAAGTTTTTTGAGTCTGCTGGCGGTTTTGTCGCAGGCATAAATTGTGCCTTCATCCTGCATTAATTCGGCGCTGTGGGTGGTTTTTCCCCCCGGCGCGGCGCAGGCGTCGATGATAGTTTCCCCTGGCTGGGGCGCTAGTAAATGGGTGACTAATTGAGCGCTGCTGTCTTGGATTGTCCACCAACCTTCGCTGTATCCGGGGAGGTTTTGAATTGCGCCGATGCTGCCATTTAGTCTTAATGCTTGCGGCAAGTGTGGGATTCTGCTAGTTGAGATGTTTTGGGATTTGAAGGCGGTTTCAATTTGGGCGATCGAGCTTTTTAAGGGATTGATTCTCAGGTCAATTGTGGGGGATTGGTTGAACCATTCACAGAGTTGTTCGGTTTCGGTTTCGCCTATTTGTTCGATCCACAATTTTACCAGCCATTCGGGGAAGCTGTGCAGAATTCCTAGGCGTTCGACGGTGGATTTATAATTCGTAACTGTTAAGGGGTTTAAGTTGTTATCTGTTAAACGGATGTATTGCCGCAACAAACCGTTGACAAAACTGCTGAGTCCTGAAAATCCGTTTTCTTTTGCTAGTTGAACGGTGGTGTTGACGGCGGCGGAGGGGGGAATCTGGTTGAGATATTCGAGTTGATATAAGCCTAAATGTAGGATGGTGCGGAGTTCGGGCGGTTGTTGGGAGGATTTCTTTGTTGCTAGTTTGTCGATGATGAAGTCGATCGATCGCATTCTCCTGACGCTACCGTAAACTAATTCTGTGACTAAACGCCGATCGAGGTCGTTGAGTTGAGAATTGCCGAAAGCGCGATCGAGGGCGGCATCTGCGAATGCACCGCGGCGCTGGACTTCGCGGAGTGCGAGAAAGGCTATTTGGCGGGGATTTTGCATAACATATTACATAAAAGGACTTACACAATGTTAAGTGTATAGTGTAAATTGCTACTTATCTAAATTATTGCAAGTTTAGTTTTCAGCTTATTCTGGTTTTGTTGACACCAACGGTTCTAATAAACTGCGTTCTTCGATCGCAAGTTCTAGCAAAACTCGTCTGTCGCCCTTGGTTTCCTTATAGCGGACAGCCGCATTCAGCAGGCGGATGGGAATTTTGAATTCTTCGTAGTTGCTGGTTGGTTCTTGCCACAATTCTAACCAAGTGCGGGCGGCTTTTTCGCTCACCATTTCTGACATTAGCAAGGGGATGTTTCCCACAATTACCTGTCCTAATATTGATAGATGTTTGTGTTTTTCATAAACGGCTATCAGGCTGGTGATGCGAGTTTTAGATATCGCTATATCGTGCATATTGATGAACAGGTTGCAGATAATTAAAGCGGCATCTTCTGCATAAGCTTCATCGCCTGGTTCTAGGCGTGGGAATGCGTCGTCTAAGGCGGCGATGCCTTCATCCCAGCGATTCAATCCGAGAATGGTAATGGCACGGTTGAAGAAGACAGATGAACGTTGATAACCCAGTTCGATCGCTTTATCGTAAGATGCTAAAGCTTCTTCATAGCGGCCGAGTTTGCCTAACACCAAGCCTCGGCTATACCAAACCCACTCATAATTGCTGTCAAGTTCGATCGCCCGATCGTAAGATACTAAGGCTTCTTCATAACGTTTGAGTGTATCGAGCAAAAGACCTCGAAGAAACCAAACCAACTGATAATTGGCATCAAGTTCGATCGCTTTGTCGTAAGCTTCTAAAGCTTCATCATAGCGTTTGAGGTTGTTGAGTACATCGCCTCGGATACCCCAATACCAATGATTATTATGGTCAATCTCGATAGTTTTGTCGTAAGCTTCTAAAGCTTCATCATAGCGTTTGAGGTTGTTGAGTACATTGCCTCGTAAAAGCCAAGCCGACTGATCATTGGGGTCAATCGTGATTGCCCTATCAACGGATTCTAAGGCTTCATCGTAGCGTTTGAGATTGTTGAGTACATTGCTTCGGATACGCCAAGCTAACTTATAATTGCCATCAAGTTCGATTACCCTATCAAAAGATTCTAAGGCTTCATCGTAGCGTTTGAGGTTGTTGAGTACATTGCCTCGTATAAGCCACATCTCCTCATAATTGGCACCCTGTTCGATTGCCCGATCAAAGGATGCTAAAGCTTCATCATAGCGTTGGAGATTATCGAGTACATAGCTTCGTAAAGCCCAAATAGATTGATAATTAGCCTCTAATTCAAGCGCCCGATCGAAAGATGCTAAAGCATCATCGTAGCGTTTGAGGTTGTAGAGTAAATTGCCTCGTAAAACCAAAGCTGACAAATCGTTAGGGTCAAGCTCTATCGCCCTATCAAAGGATTCTAATGCTTCATCGTAGCGTTCGAGATTCTGCAAGCAACGGGCTTTTTCTAACCAGTCCCCTGCCTTACCGCGAATTCCTACCAGTTTATTTGCTAGATTCAAAGCCGAAACATGGTCTTTCTTCTCTCTGCAATTTTCAATTTCCCGCACGCAAGCTGCCACGCGAGAGTCTTCACAATCATCTGTTTCCCTTGCCTGAAGGGCACGCAGCAGATATTCTAGCTCGATGACAGCATTAGGCGGTAGTGTTTCCCGATTTAGCTGATACTTCAAATAACTTTTTTCCGAGCTATTATCAACTAGCTCTTTCCCGATAGGAGTAAATTTTACTCCCAAGCGCTCCAATCGCTGTTTCAATTCTTCTTTCGTGTACCATAACCGCAAAAAATCCACAATTAAACTAATTGGCTCGCCCCGATGCTTCTTCACATCCATGCAAAAGCGCATCAGCACTTCTTGAAGTTCATAATACGACTCGCGCCCGATCGATTCGCTCGTCACATAACCCATTCCTGACAGTTGTTTGAGTTGGCTCGATGCTGTCTGATGCGTCATAAAACAGCGTTGGGCAATCTCTTTAACCATGACAGCCCCGCGTCGATCGCACAAAAATTCAACTATCTTTCTTTGCTGCGGCGAAAGCCAAGCCATCCGCGCCTGATAGTACGGTGTCAATTCATCCAGCGTTTGCAAAAACGGTTTCACAAGTCGATCGAGCGAGTCGCGAGTCAAAAATTCCGCAAAAATCATATAAACGCGGTGGTTGCCGCCAGCCAAGTGATGGATGGCTTCAATTCGAGAACGTCCCCTTGGCGTTTGTATTAATAACTCTAGTTCTTTGTTGCCCTCTAATTTAGCTCTATTTTTCAATAACCAGACAACTTGATTTAAATTTAGCTTTTCTAAATAGTGGCGATTGAAAAAGTCGTAGAAGGGCGCTTTTTTATGCTCAATTCCTTTGAATAAATGCTGAGATGTCGCGAAAATCGTACAGAAAGGATAACTTTCTAAATAGTCTCGGAATTGCTGCTGCCCGCTATCGCCCAACCCTTCAAACAAGTCATCCAAATTTTCTACAAGTAAAAGGAGAGTGCGAGCTCCCGCAAAATCTTTCAGCAATTCTGCTGCTGTCTGTTGAGCGTGATCGGGCGATTCACCGTAAAGCGATTCTACCCGATCGAACAATTCAGCCTTGTATTCAGCCGGATATTCTGATTGGAGCGATCGCAAAATTCGCAGGAGCAAATCGAGAAACGACGTGACGCCCCACTCTTCCTCCCGCAACCAAGCAATCAGCACTTTTTCCCGCACATCCTCCATTTTGGAAACGCGGTGATACATTAGCGAGACTAAGTGCGTCTTCCCAATACCTCGCATCCCAATCAATAGGTGATGCTGCTTGATCGGCTTGAGGATGCTCAACCGGATTGACTCGACTAGCTCGTTTGCCAAATCGTGACGCTGCACGAACATCTGCTCTAAATCTTCGTGCTTCATCAGACTGGGCGTGAAGCGAGAGACAAGTGTACCTTTCATACTGCCAACCCCCTGGATAGTAACTGGGGAGGAGAAATTTGTGTTGATTCGTTTTCCATGAAATGCTTGTGAGACAAGGCTTTTACGCTTTATACGTCTAATTGTACTATACGTTTGCATAATATACGTTATTTTGGTTGTACATATACAAAAATATACGTTATTTTGTTGTAATTTTTTTAAAGCAGTGCTAAACTGCCTTTAACAAGCAAACAAGCGCCACTAGGTGGTACTAGAGGCGCTTTTGATCGCTTATCAGCGGGAGCCACTGGCTGCAACCAGTAGGACTCTCATGTTGTTTATGGTCTATATAGACCGAGGATTTCTCATGACTAATTATAACAGCGAACAGCTCAATTTGTTCACCCAGCCGATCGCAGTTTCGGTGGAAATGGGCTGCACTGTTGAACGTGCAGCCGAATTAGTAAAATGCTCAAAAAGCTCAATCTACTTCCCTCTAAGGCAAAATAAGCCGTATTTGCGGGAGGTTCCTACAGGTACATGGCAAGTTTACTCTACAGGCAAAAAAGATAGATCAATTCTTGTGAATGTTGCCTTCATTTATTCTCCAAAAGATAAGTATTGGAGACTTGCTTG